>JAFGXZ010000156.1 GCA_016936335.1 Fidelibacterota bacterium | reverse complement strand
GGAATACAGAACTAAATGGTCTATAACCTTGACCGTACTCGCCTTTTCCTCAATCAACAAAACAATCGCCCGTTTGACATCGCAAATATGTAGCGGTTCATAGGTCTGATTCAACACCAGCACCGATCGATTTATTATTGATAATTCTCCTGCTGTCATCCAATTAATAAAACTATTTGATCATTTTCGCTTTTAGAATTTCATCGGCAACTTCAACATCATTAAAGTGAATTGTCCGGTCTTTTAATGTCTGGGTTGTTTCATGGCCCTTTCCGGCAATTAAAACCAGATCTCCGGTTCGGGCAATATCTATCCCATGCTCGATTGCTTTATAACGGTCGTGAATGACTTCGTACTCAAAGGAATCCCGCCCCTTGATACCAGCCAGAACCTGAGCGACAATTTTATCCGGGTTTTCCGTCCGTGGGTTATCATCAGTAATAATGGCAATGTCACTTAATTCTTCGGTAATTGCTGCCATTTTAGGACGTTTGTCGGGATCGCGATCACCACCACAACCAAACACTGTAATAATTCGGTTCGGATTCATTGACCGGGCGGCATTCAGGACTTTTAACAATCCATCGGGAGTGTGTGCATAATCGACAATCACGGTAAAATCCTGTCCCTGATTGATCGTCTGGAATCGCCCGGCAACGACAATGTCCTGCTCAAGACCCGTTTTGATTTCCGCAAGGGATACGTCTTCTAAAACCGCCGAAACAGCCGCCAGCATATTATACAAATTAAACATTCCCCGCAATTTTGCATGGACATCAATTTTTCCCTTTGGTGTCACTAAAGTAAAGAACGTTCCAGTCCCATCCATGTTGATATTTTCTGCAGTTACATCGGCAGTATTTTCAATGCCATACTTTACGATTTTGGCCCGAGCCGCATCAATAAAAAACGGACATGATGCATCGTCAACATTCACTACGACGGTTTTATCAGTCCCAAGACTTCCGAACCAGCGCAGCTTTGCGGCTCGATAGGCTTCCATGGTTTTATGCCAGTCCAGATGATCCTGGGTAAAATTTGTCCATATTCCGGTTTCGTATTCAATCCCGGAAACCCGGTGAAAATCAACACCGTGGGACGATACTTCCATAACGCAATATTCAACGGATTCGTCCTTCATCCGGGTGAATATTTCCTGAAGATCCGGCGGTTCCGGTGTCGTGTCTTTCGACTTGTTTATCGTTCCGTTTATTTTATAATAAAGAGTTCCGATCAGGCCGGTTCGGTATTTTTGCGCCAATATACTTTCCACAATATGCGCAGTCGTTGTTTTACCGTTTGTGCCGGTGATACCAATCAGTTTAAATGCCAGCGACGGATGCTGGTAAAATTCCCCGGCGACTAATGCCAGCGCCAGTCGCGAATCCGGGACAACAATTTTCACGATTCCATCCGGGACTTCGACATCATTCTCAACAATTACTGCAACTGCTCCGGCTTTGACAGCATCGGATACGAAGGGGTGACCATCGGGCAACTCGATTTTATCCATTTGAGTATAAATATTAATTGCTACGTATAGAAAACCCGGTTCAACACGCAGCGGGTCGTATACAACTCCTTTAATCTCATGGTTTTCCTCGCCAAAAACCTGCTTTTCCGGTAGAATTTTCAACAAATGTTCAAGTCTCATTTCCATTTTTCTCCTAAAAGATCAATTGTTGCGTTATAGGTTTTGAAACCGACTGATATAATCATCAAAGGTTTCACGTCGGGTGATTAATTTTGCACTACCATTTACAATGGCGACCTCTGCCGGACGATAGCGCAGATTATAGGGCATTGCCATGACACTGCCGTAAGCACCGGCTTGTGTAAATATCAGTAAATCTCCCTCTTCGATTTTTGGCATAGCGCGATCTTTTGTAAAAATATCAGTATTTTCACAGATTTGTCCACAGATGTCAACCGTCTGGGACGCTTCCATATCTTCTTTGCCATCTACGACAATCGGGTGCTGAGCACCATATAGAGCCGAACGGATCAACGTATTAAAACCGGCATCAATACCAACAAATGTCCGGTATCCTCTCTTTATTCCATTGACTCGACTGATCATCCAACCGGCATCGCCAACTAAAAACCGGCCCGGTTCCAGGGCGAGAGTCGGGTTGCCTAAATCCAGTTCTGCAACTTTTTGCTGAAAAACTTTCATCGTTTCTTTTGCAACTGTTTCAACATCCAAAGTTTTATTATCGCCAAAATAGGGGATGCCAAAACCACCGCCCATATCAATAAATTCGAAATTGATTCCCAATTCTTTTTTAATTTCGCCCAACTCATTCATAAACAGTTCAAGCATATAGGGAAAATGATCTTCATCCAGTACACCGGAACCGGTCATCATATGCGCGCCAAAACGGGTAATTCCGGCATCCATTGCGTTTTTATAGGCAACAACGGCTTTTTCATAAGGAACACCAAATTTGGCTTTATCACCACCTGTCGTAATTTGTTCGTATTTCCCGCGGCCTTTTCCGGGATTGATCCGATAGGTTATCAATTCAGGTTTGCCGATTTTAAGCAACCGATCCAGGGATGAAATGTCATCAAGATTTATTTTCGCTCCGGCACTATAGGCAGCCTGCAAGTCCACCGGGCTTTCATAATTTCCGGTATAAAGGATATGACCGGCCTTGACCCCGGCTCGCAACGCCAGCTGAAGTTCACCCGGGCTGACACAATCCATTCCGTATCCTTCTTCAATAAATATCTTTAGGATCTCGGGATGACAATTGGCTTTCATGGCATAATAAATATCCACATTAATGGCATCGGATTTAAACGCCGATTTCAGTCGCCGGGCGTTCTGACGAATTTTTTCAAAATCATAAACATATAATGGGGTTCCGTATTTTTCGGCTAATTCATGGATCGAAGTTCCTGAAATATTCATATTCCCTTTCGTGTTTTTAATATTAACAAATTACCTAATATTCGTAATGATGATATACTCATAATCCCAATCGCGAATGCATGACAGACTGATGATATGATCAAATCTAGCGTTGATATTACATAATAACTTTGACAAAATCTTCATCGATGCGGAGTTGTAAAGCTTCAAAACTTTCGATTTTCAAGGTATGATCGAAACATCCTTTACGCAGACAGCCCGAAACTTCCCCTTCATGTGGCAATATCAATGTAAAAACCGGAGCTGAACAGGTACGGCAGGTTTCCGATTCATCTACCAATGTAACACCACAGTGCGGACATGAAAAACTTGCTACTTCACCATCTGGAATATCAATTTCCGAAATATGTTTATAGCTGCCAAATTCTGGATCAATGTACAACAAGCCTTCCTGATCTTTATAATGCAGCTTAACACAAATGGAATTGAGATCGTGGATTTTAATATCTTCGCACATCAGATCACATCCCTTTGGACAGTGCGCAGTTTGAATGTTGACTGTTCTGACCCGATCGGTCACGGACGACATTGATAAATGTATGTTCTTCAGTCTTTCACCCATTATAAATTCCTTTCAATTATTCAGACGCTAAGTTAAGGAATTTCCATGATATAAAACAAAGGTGAATTTCCATTTCCTGAATGATTTGTACGGTCTAAACCAAATATAAGTCCCAATAAATCAAAACTTGATTATTGCTTCGGTCAATTGTAACTTATTGCGCTATTTTTTAGGGGTTGTAGCTCAGTTGGGAGAGCGCTTGAATGGCATTCAAGAGGTCGTCGGTTCGATCCCGTCCAGCTCCACATTAATTATTGATACATCAAAATAATTTCAGTTCTCGTGACAATAGCTGCTGAGAGCGTCCCGATGAAATCGGGAAGCTCGTCGGTTTCCCGATGCTCGGGATCCAGCTCCACAAATTCAACCAAAATATATTGATAAAACTCAGTTGGAAAAGCGTCCCGATGAAATCGGGGCACTTGGATATTTTAATTTGAAATTGTTTAAACTAGTTCGACTGAATCCGGGTAAGTCTCTTTTCCAAATCATTCAACATCCTGCGTATTTCCGGATTATCGGGTATTGATTCATCCATTTCAACCAAATCGTAGGTAATTGGATTTTTCGTTGACTGAATTTCATCCCGCAAAATTTTAATTTGTGTTTCGAGGCTTTTAATAGTTCTAAGGATATTGGGATCCTTTGCATAAAATTCGTCTAAAGAGCGACCCTGAGTGGCATTTTTAAAGGAATTCATTCGCTTTTCAGCGTAGTTCAATTGAACTGTTAAATTGGAAATATCCGTAAGTTTCTGATCAGGAACTTGTAAGTCAAATCTGATGATTCCAATGTATTTCCCAATGTTACCGCAACGGGCAACCAACATTTCCTTTTTATTTTCAAGATTCCGCGAATATCGAAAAGTACCGGATACAAGAATAAAATCAATATCCAGTTGCTGTGTAAAAAATTCAACTTCGTCATCCCGCTCCAGATATGCTAGCAGGATAATGTAATCGACTTGTTTGCGCATCTCAGGCAAATATTTGCTGATACTTTCGGTTATGTCACCAACCATGGTACCTTTAATTGGGGCTTTTGGAAGGGATGTCACCCCGATAATCCCGAATTTCTTCTTGGATACTTTCTTAATGATGTAGGGTTTAAAAAGCGGTCGCTGAGTGGCGCTGTCCAGAAGATTAGCGCTGATAAAGGGAAATTCGGCATTGTTTTCCAGTTCACGAACCTTTTCAAAACCACCTGCAAAATCATGTGACGATACATTATAGGCATGATATCCCAGTTTGTTGTAGCTCTGGATCATGGTCCGGCCGATTTCCATCTGTTTGCTGACTTCCCTTGGAGAAGGAAACAATGATTTGAAGAAAAGATCACCGGCATCCAGAATCAGATTGTTTTCGTGGCTCTGGAGATAATGTTCAAAAACTGTTGCTTTCCTGGCCAGACCGCCAAGTTTATGAGTCTTTCACCCACAGGGTTCAGTTTCACCCTGGACTGTAGCCGTAAACAGAATTGAAAATTCTTCCGCAACGGTTGGGATAACCAATAATAACAACAGGATCAGGATCAGAATAGCAGAAAGGTCTTTCTTGTTCATATTCATTGGTAATAATACGGATTATTTTTATAATTTTCGATAAGAAATTATTGATTTATTTCCTCTAAACCGGGCTAAATCCTGGTTCCCGGTACAAAACATTGCTATCCGGAGCGTTTCGGAATATACATTAATTAAATCACAAACCCGGGTGACACCACCTTTATTCCGTGCTTGTAAAAAGGGGATGGCTGCACCGGCCAGTTCGGCACCGAGAGCAATCGCTTTGGCAAATTTCAACCCGGTATCGATTCCACCAGACGCAATTATTTTCATCTGCTTTACTTTAATAGCATTCTGAATTGATTCAACTGTTGGAATTCCCCATTCAAAAAATTGAGTCGCGATATCTTTTTTATTCTGGCTTTTCATCCGGTGGTGTTCTATTCGAGACCATGAGGTTCCACCCGATCCGGCAACGTCAACCCATTGAATTCCCATCTTCTGCAAGCGCTTGATAGCATCCAGTGATAAACCAAACCCAACCTCTTTGACAATTACGGGATACGGCAGTGTCTCCCGCAGAATTTCAATAGCCCGGCTCACTCCTTTGAAATGGGGTTCTCCCTCAGGCTGCAAGGCTTCCTGTAAAGGATTGAGGTGGATAGAAATTGCATTGACATCGATCTGTTTTAAAATTTTAGATAATTGTTTGGATTTATACTCCTTGACCAATTGAGATGCACCAATATTGGCAATAATTGGAATATTTGGCGCCTCTTTACGGGCAATTTGATAGCTGCCGATACATTCCGGATTCTCCAGCGCCGGCCGAATACTGCCCAATGACAACGCAATCCCCGATTGATTGGCTGCCCTGGCCAGGTCCCGGTTTAATTGTTTACTCTCATCCTCACCGCCGCTAATTGACGAAATCATCAGCGGTGACTGTAATTCATAACCAAGAAAGTTTGCCTTAATATTCACATCTTTAAGATCAATTTCCGGTAAGGCATTATGCACAAAATGATAATCTTCAAAACCGGTTGTTAATTCATGAAAATGGATGGGTTCATCGTTGGCGATTTGGAGATGTTCTTTTTTGCGTGTGAGAATTTTCTTTGTCACAGTTTTACTTCCCGAAAGATATTGAGTGGTCCCCACGCCTGAAGGGTAGGCATCACTTCCAGTTGGTTTATATTAACATGTTCAGGACTATTGGCCAGCCACCAGATAATGTCTGCAATATCCTCCGCCGACAGCGCTTTGGTATTCTGGTAGACCTTCTTTGCTTCTTCTTCATCACCATGATACCTGACAATCGAAAATTCAGTCTCAGCGATGCCGGGTTCAATATTCGTTACCCGGATATTTTTCCCCAGTAAATCCGATCTCAAATTGCGAGAAAATTGCTGTACAAATGCTTTGGTTGCACCATAAACATTGCCACCCGGGTAAGGCCAGTTTCCGGCAATCGATCCGATATTGATAATTAGTCCCCGGTTGCGTTCAACCATTTTCGGTAATATTGTCCGCGTGCAATAAACCAAACCTTTGATATTGGTATCAATCATTGTTTCCCAATCATCCAGATCCGCTTCATGAGCCGGGAGCAGACCAAGCGCCAGTCCGGCATTATTGACAAGGACATCAATTGATGCAAAATCATCGGGAATAGATAGTAATTTTTCAAAAACATCCCGACGATTCCGTACATCCATGGAAAGTGTATGAACCGGTGTCTTCTGGGACAATTCATCATACAATTTGGCCAAGCGATCTTCTCGACGGCCGGTCAAAATGAGCTTCCAGCCATTTTGAGCAAATTTAATGGCACAGGCTTTTCCGAATCCCGAGGTCGCTCCCGTTATTAATATGGTTTTATACATCAACAGAGACCTTTATGCAAATTATTCCAAGCGGTTTTAAAATCAATTACTGCAGGGAAATTTTAAGGAAAAGTATGTCCGATGTCAAGAATCATCCCAATTAATTATTGGATTTTGGTTTTTAGCCGGTTCCAGAGTAGCTT
>JAFGXZ010000155.1 GCA_016936335.1 Fidelibacterota bacterium | reverse complement strand
CGTGATATTCGTCGCGGGCACAGGAATAAGGTTTCAGTTTGCGAACACACTCACGAGCAAATTTATTAAAATCCACTTCCATCTACTTCTTTTCCATTGATCTTAGACGAATTAATACTGCATTCTTGTGAGCATCCAGTCCTTCGGCGGTCGCCATGGTTTCAATCGCAGAACCGATCTTCTGTAATCCTTTTTTAGTGAGCGACTGAAAGGTGATTTTTTTCACAAAACTGTCCACCGAAACACCACTGTAATTACGGGCATAGCCGTATGTGGGCAGGGTATGATTTGTTCCGGAAGCATAATCACCCGCCGATTCCGGAGTATATGCACCAATAAAAACACTTCCGGCGTTGATGACCATTTCACCCAGTTCTTCGGCATTTTTCGTCATAATAATCAGATGTTCCGGTGCATATTGATTGACCAGATCCATGATTTCAACATCATTTTTCAGAACTATCGCCCGGCTGTTTTTCAACGCTTTTTGAGCAATCTCTTTCCGGGACAGTTTCTCGAGTAATCCTTCAATTTTCACCTGAACATTTTTTACCAATTCCACACTATCCGTAACCAGAATCACCTGGCTGTCCACACCGTGCTCAGCCTGGGAAAGCAAATCAATCGCTACAAAATCCGGATTGGCACTTTCGTCAGCAATTACGGCAACTTCCGAGGGTCCGGCCGGCATATCAATAGCCACACCATCCCGGCTAACAAGTTGCTTTGCCAATGTCACCCAGGAATTTCCCGGCCCGAAAATTTTATCCACCGCAGCTACGCTTTCTGTTCCATAAGCCATTGCCGCAATTGCCTGAGCACCGCCGATTTTAAAAATCCTCTCTATCCCAAGAACACTTGCTGAATAAAGAATCGCCGGATCAATCGTTCCATCCTTTTTGGGCGGAGTACAGAGCACAATTTCCGTGCAGCCGGCGATTTTTGCCGGAATGGCCAGCATCAGCACGGTTGAGAATAGCGGCGCCGTTCCGCCGGGAATATAGAGTCCGACATTTTCAATGGCAACACTCTTCTGCCAGCACTTGACACCGGGTTGGGTTTCCACAACCGGTTCTTCGTTCAGCTGAGATCTATGGAATATTGTAATGTTTTCAATCGCCAGCTGAATTGCGTTTTTCAACTCGATGGTGACGTTCTTTTGTGCAATATCAATTTCCTGTCGTGACACTTTTAATTCGCTCAGTTCCACATTGTCAAATTTCCGGCTGAAATCTTTTAGAGCGGAATCACCCTTTTTTCGAACTGTCTGCAAAATTGAAATGACACTTTCTTCGGCAATTTCCGCTGAATTTAGCGGTCGTTGAATGATCTCCGCCCATTGGCTACGACCGGGATATTCATATAGTTTCATCAATTCCTCTACAATATCATTTTTTCAATTGGAATAACCAGAATTCCCTGAGCCCCGGCGGCTTTGAGTGCCTCGATCTTTTCCCAGAATTCATCTTCTGCAATCACCGAATGTATCGAGCTCCAGCCTGCTGTTGAAAGCGGCATAATCGTCGGACTTTTCATACCGGGCAGCAATCCACAAATTGTTTCAATTTTTTCATTTGGCGCATTCAGCAGAATATATTTGCGGTTTCCCGCCAGTTGTACCGCACGAATTCTGAATAGTAACTTATCAAGCAGAGCCTGCTTTTCGTCGGTGAGATTTTCACCAGCAACGATCACGGCTTCCGATTTGATAACGGTTTCGACTTCCCGCAAACCATTGGACAAAAGGGTACTGCCGGTGCTGACAATATCGAAAATTGCATCGGCGAGCCCGATCCCCGGGGCAATTTCCACGGATCCGCTGATTTCATGGATGTTCGCATTAATCCTGTTGTCCGTTAAAAATGTCTCCAGAATATTCGGATAAGATGTGGCAATACTCAGCCCGTTCAAATCTTTTAATGATGAATACTTCATACTTTTGGGGACAGCAATAGACAGGCGGCAGCGGGCAAAACCCAATTTTTCAACAATAGTCAGCGGTTTTCTTTTTTCCAGGTAAACATTCTCACCGACAATCCCTGCGTCAGCAATGCCGTCGGCAACACATTCGGGAATATCGTCATCCCGGAGATAGAGAATCTGCATGGGAAAATTCCCGGCTTTTGACTTCAGTTTCGAACTGCCGCCGTTTTCAAAAACGATCCCGCATTCCTGCAGCAATTTGACCGTCTTCTCGCTGAGGCGTCCCGACTTCTGAATGGCTAGTGTTATCATGGTATTTCCTTTCATAATAAAAAAACCCGGCTCTTTTGGGAACCGGGTTAAAATCTTCTTCTTTAAAATTTATCTATCTCGCCCCAGTTCCTCTCCGGGAAATATGATGATTCAGATGATGGTGCATAATTCGAAACATTTGTTTTCCTAAATAACGTGCAGAAAATAGACTTTTTTTTAAAATATGTCAATTACAAAGTAACACATCACACCCATCTTGAAAATTATTCTAACAAAATGTAAATATAACTTGACAAGATGTATATAAAACATTACATTTTATCAGAATTAAGGGGATTGTAATGGAATTAAAAAACAATATTAAACGGTACCGGTTTGACAATGATCAGATGACCCAGGAAAAAATGGCTGAAGCTCTGGAAGTGTCTCGGCAAACCATTATTGCCATTGAAAGTGGAAAGTTTAACCCATCGGTGAAACTGGCTTTAAAAATGGCAGCGTTATTTCAGTGTCAAATTGAAGATCTTTTTTATTTGGAGGAGAAATAAGATGATTTTTAGATTTTGGTTCGAAAGTATTGTAGGAATGTTTTGTATTATCTGTATACTTGTGTTCGGGCAAGCTGGCGCCACCAGTTTTGCTCTTTTTGCATTGTTACCAATCATTCTGCGAATCAGAAAAATAACAAAACCCGATGAACGTGAATCACAACTTTTTTACAAAGCGGGCAACCTCTCACTGGCACTGGCAATCATCGCCATTGTTTTGATTAGTTACTTTTCCAGCGTCATTGTCAACGGCCACATTATCGGCGATAACTGGATGTTTCTCAGCATCACATCGATTTTGATGTTTCACGGGGTTGCAGGATTGATTGTATTTTATAAAGAATGATTAATTTTATTGTTTTGTAATGACACAGCATGCTGTGTTGCTACAATATAAATTTAACAGTGAATTGAGGATTGTATATGGACTTGAAGCTTGATTTATCAGTTGCTGCTAATTACACAAGTAAATCCCAAATTGCAAGAGTGATAACAGAAAAATGGGTTAGTAGGCAGATTTATTGTCCATCATGTGGAAATCCTGCACTAAATGATTTTGCAAATAATTCTCCTGTCGCTGATTTCTATTGTAATAATTGTAGATCAGAATATGAATTAAAGAGTAAAAGGATTCTTTTAATTTCAGAAGAATTGTTAATGGTGCTTATCAGTCAATGATTG
>JAFGXZ010000015.1 GCA_016936335.1 Fidelibacterota bacterium | reverse complement strand
TAAACGAAAAATTATTGGCCATCAGTTTATCAGGGCTTTTGAAGATATCGCCAAAAAGCATAAAGACCTGTCTTTTCTGGCGCAGGGGACGCTTTATCCCGATGTCATCGAGAGCCACTCGGTCAACGGGCCGTCACAGGTCATTAAAAGTCATCATAATGTCGGTGGTCTGCCGAAACGTATGAAACTGGACCTGATTGAACCGTTTAACAGCCTATTCAAAGATGAAGTCCGCAAAATTGGGCGTGAACTGGGTTTGCCAGATGAACTCCTGAACCGGCATCCTTTTCCGGGGCCCGGTCTGGGAGTAAGGATCATTGGTGAAATCACAGCCAATCGATTGGCAATTTTACGTAAAGCCGATGATATATTTATTAAAGAACTAAAAAATTCCGGCGAATACGATCAGGTCTGGCAAGCTTTTGCCGTACTGATTCCGGTCAAAACTGTCGGTGTTATGGGCGACCAGCGAACCTATGAAAATGTCGTTGCACTGCGGTCTGTCAACAGCAGTGATGGTATGACTGCCGATTGGTCGCCGATTCCAACTGCTGTTTTAAGTAAAGTTGCCAGCCGGATCGTCAATGAAGTTCGGGGAATTAACCGGGTCGTCTACGATATTACGTCGAAACCGCCGGGTACAATTGAGTGGGAATAATCGTTAATAATCAATTCACAAAGCCATCTATGAAATTTTTAAAAATCCTGTTTGTTCTGCTCTTTCTGATGAATGTTGCTTTCTCGCAGTTTGTGGACATGACACCCGATAGTGCCGATATCGAAGCGGTGGATTCACTTAAACTGGTTTTTATGGAAGGTGTCCGCTACTATAATCAGGAGCGTTACTGGGATGCGCTGAATGTATTTGAGAAATTCAGTGCCATTCCCGAGTCGGAAAACCATTTACTGAGTGCATCGGGTTTGCTTTTGATAAAGACCTATTTGCGGCTTGGTGACCTGGATCTGGCTATCCAATTGGGGCGGGAGTTTGTTCTGATCCACAAAAATTCCCGGTACCTGGACGATGCGGAATATACATTAGCAGAAGCTTACCTGGTCAAAGGTTTGTATAGCGAGTCGATTTTCCATTATTTGAATGTGATGCAGAGTACCAATCAGGAGCGCTTACGTTTTCTGAGTAAACAGACACTGGAGACAATTATTGATTTGTTTATCAGCACAGATGAGCTCACAACGATTATTGAAAATGATCATGAGGATTTCCACAAGATATTCCTGACATTGAAACTGGCTGAAAAATATCATCTGGATGGAAATACGCGCCAGGCCGAAAAGGAATTGCGTGCCATTAAAGGAATGATCAAAGGGCCGTACTTTAATAATGAATTTGTCCGGACCAGCGAACGTCTGAAAAACCGCGCCCAGGAGAAAGTCTATATTGGGGTTATTCTTCCTCTGACCGGGCCAAAGGCTCAAATTGGTAACAATATCCTGAATGGTGTGCGCTATGCCATCCATCAGTACCGGGCTAATAGTAATAAAGACATTACCGCTATTGCCATGGACAACCGGGGAGAGGTAGTTGAAAGTATAAAAAAGGTTGAGTATCTCTGTAATAATCCAAAGGTCAGGGCGATTTTTGGACCGGTGACCAGTGAAAACACCATTGCCGTAGCGGCCGTTGCCAACCAGCGGAAAATCCCTCAAATCTCTCCAACCGCGACAAGCAGCGAAATCAGTTCTTTAGGGCCTTATATTTTCCAGGCCAATGTGGATTTTGAGAACCTGGGACGTTTTCTGGGTGAGTATTCCAGCCGTATTTCAAAAGTTATGACAGTCGCATCAATTTCACCGGCCGATGAATTTGGGAAAGAGATGACCGATTCGTTCTGCCGAACGGTGGATGAAAAGGGCGGCCATGTGGTTTCGCAGCAATGGTATCACGGTGCTCCGGAAGAATTGAAATACCAGTTTTCCGGTATTCGTGTAGCCGGTCTTGGAATTAGTCATAAAATTCTGGAAGAAAAGATTGAAACCGGCCGCCGGAAACTGCTTGAATATACGCAGTCGGACAGCCTATGGCAGACCGATAGTATTTATGTGGATATTTATGGGGACCAGTACCGCATTTTTAGAACCGATTCGGTGTATGTTGCCGATTTAAAACAGGCTCTGATTCTGACCGGGATAATGGATTCAACGGAGTTTCTAATTCCGAAAGAGGACTCTCTGGAATATCGGATTACATCCATCGATGGTCTGCTTGTACCGGCCTATGCCAGTGATTTGAAGATGCTGATACCTCAGCTGGAGTATTATAATTTAAGCGCTAAAATTTTCGGCAGTGCGAACTGGAATGATCCGGAAATGTTAAAGAAACATCCGATTCTATCACGTCAGTTGACCTTCATTTCCGATTATTACATTGATAAAGAATCACGGTTTTATAAAAATTTTGAACGTAATTACAGTCGCCTGATAGGATCAACTCCGGGGCGTTTTGACCTTTATGGTTATGACACCATGCGAGCATTGCTTTCGGTATTTGACGAAAGCGATAATTCCCGGGAAACCCTTCGAAAGAAATTGACTCAAATGCCAACCTATCGCGGAATTTGCCGGGATATTTCTTTTCGCGGAAATCGACCCAGAGTCAATTCCTGTGCCTTTATCATGAAAATGGAGGGGGACACCGTAAAACCGATAGCCGCAATCGAAAATGGCGATCTGACGACTTATACACCGCGATATTAAGCATGTTTAATGCTCTGAATGTCGATAATCTGACTATTTTTCGATCTTCTCTGATAGATTCCTGTGATCATATCGATCATGCATTCAGCACTCGATCCGGCGGAGTCAGCTCTGGACCATACTATAGTCTGAATCTGGGACTGAATGTCGGAGATTGTGATGAAAATGTCTTTAAAAACAGAAATATCTTTTTAAAAACGATCAATGCAAGTCTACAGGATTTAGCCTGTGGAGTACAGGTTCACAGTAGCATGATTCAAAAAGTTGAAAAACCCGGCCTCTTCAAATCAACCGACGGATTAATTACCAATCAAAAAAATATTGTGCTGGCAATTAAAACAGCCGATTGTGTTCCGGTTCTGATGTACAATCCGGTTCATCACACAATCGCCACGGTTCATGCCGGGTGGCGCAGTGTCAAACAGGATATCATTTCAAATTCAGTCAATTTGATGACCACAGAATTCGGGGCAAAGCCGGAGGAAATCTATTGTGCAATTGGCCCGTCCATTCGTTCCTGCTGTTATGAAGTTCAGCGTGATATGGCGAATCAATTTCCGGCAGACTCAATTATATCAAGAAATGACCGCCTGTTTCTGAACCTGGTAAGAGTGATTAGAACTCAGCTCCGGGCGCGGGGCATTTTACCGAATCATATTGACGACAGCGAGATGTGTACGTGCTGCCATGACGAATTGTTTTTCAGTTATCGTCGTGACGGTACGCAAAGCGGCCGGATGATGATGGCTGCGGTATTACATTAAGGTGTTTAGGAGGAATAAATGAGTCTGAAAGAACAACTTCAGAAAGACATGGTCGTGGCAATGAAAGCAAAGGACGAACTGCTATTGAATGTTATCCGTTTGCTGCGGGGTATGGTTCGCAAACTGGAGATCGATCAGAAAAGAGAGTTAGACGATAATGATATTATCGGAGTTTTGACCAATGCTGCCAAACAGCGCCGCGAAGCGATAAAAGCCTATACCGAAGGCGGCCGTGCTGACCTGGTAAAGCAGGAAGAAGCAGAACTGGCAATTATTTCGGAATATCTGCCAAAAGCAATGGGGATGGATGAATTGGATCAGATTATCGCCACTGTAATATCCGAAACCGGTGCAACATCCATGCAGGACATTGGTAAGGTAATGCCTAAAATTATGCAGCAAGTGAAGGGCCGAGCAGATGGTGCTCAGATCCAGATAATAGTCAGATCGAAACTGTCATAACATGGTTTTAAATGTATACACTATTTGATTTAATTGTCATTATCCTGATCGGAGTACTGGGATTTATTGGAATGCGCCGGGGCTTGATTGAAGAAGCCCTGAAATTGATCGGGATGATTGTAGCTTCCACGTTTGCAGTCCGGTTTTACGGTTTAGGAGTCGCACTCATTCAGGATATGTTTAATATTTCCGAAGGAATTCAGACTGTCGTCGGTTTTATCATTGTTTTTCTGATCGTGTATTTATCCATTCAGCTGCTGGCCTCAATTCTGAAACGAATTGTCAGTACCCTGAAACTGGCCTGGGCGGACCGCTTGTGTGGCCTGGCTTTCGGAGCGATAAAAGGCATCCTGATAATGTCAATCGTTGCCTGGTGTTTCAGTATATTTTCTGAAACCTTGTTTGTAAAAAAGCTGGAAGCCTCGTCGCCCAGTTATATTTATCTTGATAAATGCGAACGGGTGCTGCTGAGAACCTTCGGATTGGAAGCGCGGGCCGATTCCCTGAAAGAAAATATCCGGGGAATATTCCGGATGGAAACACCTTTACCGTTACCCTTTCCGGCTGTTCCCGATTCGCTCGGTCGGAAAATTGAGTTTATTGATAAGCAGGCAAATAAATGGTAAACACTGTCAACGAAATATTGGGATTCAACCGCGTTCTGGAATTGATTGCTGAAAGCGCCTTATCTGATAGTGCAAAGGAACGAATTCAACGTATAGAACCCTTTAATGAGATTGCCGATGTTTTCTGGCAAATGAATCGAATTACGGCATTGCAGACAATGAGAGAAAAGGGTGAGCAGATTCCCCTACGGTATTTCAAAGATATTCGTGGCGATTTGAGCCGCTGCCGCGTTGAAGGCAGTTACCTGTTTGCCGAAACCCTGCTCCAAATTTTAGGCATTCTACTTCAGAGTGTCGATCTGTATAAATTTTTCAGGAAAAATCGTGATAATCTGAAAGCACTTGAAGATCTGATGGAATCCATAGCCCAGATGGAAAAAGAAATCGGGTTGGTTCGACGGGTCGTGGATGACAACGGTGATATCCGGGATATTGCCAGTACGGAACTGGCGCGAATCCGGAAACAGATTCAGCAGACGGTTTCCAGGATGCATCGAGAAATTGACCGGGTTATGGATCGGGCTCGTCAGGAAAACTGGCTTCACGAAGAAAATCCGACCATCCGGGATGGCCGGTTCGTCTTGCCGCTTCGCAGCGAAAGTAAACGTAAAATCAAAGGAATCATGCACGGGCAATCGGCCACCGGGGCGACATCCTACGTGGAACCGCTGAGCATCGTGGAAATCAATAATGCTTTAATGGATCTTGAAATTGCGGAACAGGATGAAATCGAACGTATCCTGAAACGTATTACTGAAGACCTGCGGCCGAATTTTCAAGCCATTATCCGAAATATTGACATCCTCACGGAACTGGATTTTCTAAATGCCTGTACCGGATTTTCACAGCGTTTCAGATGCAGGGTTCCGCAGGTTTCGCTTGATCAGCGGTCACTGGTATTGAATAATGCCCGGCATCCATTGCTGTCACAGGTCAAAGAGGTAATTCCACTGAATGTAGCGATCGATGAGGCGATCCGTTGCGTGATCATCACCGGACCGAACGCCGGCGGTAAAACTGTGGCCATGAAAACGATCGGCCTCTTGAGCCTGATGGTGTGCTGCGGCTTACCGGTACCTGTTGATGACGGTAGCAGGATACCCTATTTTGACCGAATCCTGATGGATATAGGCGATCAGCAATCCATCGAGGATGATCTGTCTACCTTTACATCACATGTATCCAATCTGAAGAAAATTCTTGAAACGGCGACTGAGCGGTCACTGGTACTGATTGATGAATTGGGCACCGGCACCGATCCGCTGGAAGGGTCGGCACTGGGAAGAGCCGTGCTGGAAGAACTGGTTCACCGAAAAACCTTTACCGCGGTGACGACACACCACAGCGGTCTGAAAGCCTATGCTGACCAGGACCCGAAGGTCATGAATGCGGCGATGGAATTTGATTCCACGCAACTGCAGCCAACCTATCGTTTTCAATTGGGATTGCCGGGCAGCAGTTATGCGCTGGAAATTTCAAAGCGGATGGGACTCGCTGATTCGGTGATTAATCGCGCCCGGAATTTAATGGGTGATGACCAAGTCAAATTGGAGCACCTGCTGATTGAAGTTGATACCCTGAAAACCCAGATCGAAAAGGAAGATCAATCGGTTGAACGTAACAAAAAAACTCTCGATAAACTGATTGCTGAATACGAACAAAAACTGGCATCGATCCGTGAAAAACATGAATCCATGGATGATAGAATTGCGGTTGAGCTGGAAC
>JAFGXZ010000154.1 GCA_016936335.1 Fidelibacterota bacterium | reverse complement strand
GATAGTGATACCGATATTTTTCTCCCGGTACCGATCGGCGAGCAGCTGGACTGACTCTGCTACAATCCCCGCTAAATTTACACCTGTAAGTTCAAGGCCTTTTTCTTCGAGACTGCGCATCTCACGAACCAGTTCGATAATATCAATTCCATGGGAGGTTGCATTTTTAATTTTAAAGTAATACTCATCCAATTTTCCGGGGTTAATTTTTGACAACTCCAAAGCAAATGAAATGATTCCGAAATGATTTGCCAGATCGTGAGATAAAATGTGCAGCATCTCTTTCTGCTCACGGTTTTGTCTGCTAATCAAATCTTTTTGCTCTTTAATCAGGATTTGCGTATCGACCCTGATCAGCAGTTCCGGCGAATTAAACGGTTTGGTCAGATAATCCACACCGCCCACTTCAAATCCTCTGACAATGTCACCGGTTTCGGTTTTGGCTGTCAGAAAAATAATGGGAATATCTTTTGTTTGTGGATCGCTTTTCAACTGTTCGCAGACCTGAAAACCGTTCATCCCGGGCATCATAACATCGAGTAAAATCAAATCCGGATTAACGTCTTGTACGATCTTAATAGCCGCCGGACCGTCTTTCGCCACTTTCACTCTGTACTTCTCAATCAGCAAGGAACTTAAAAGATCCAAATTCAGGGCAACGTCATCGACGATCAGAACCGTGTTTTTTTTGGCAACCATGATAACCTTTGTTTATGATTTAAGTCAATTTAATCAACGTCTTCAATTTGTCAAGAGCTTCCTCAAAATCGTACTCTCTAATGGATTTTTCAATAGTATCTAAATCCGAGGCGGGAATTGTCTGCGCAAAAGTCAGTTTCAGATCATTAAAAATATCACCAGCCTGCGCATCATTTTCGGAAAGACAGGTGAAAAGTTCCCGGACAGATTTATTGAACGTTTCCGGATCGATTTTCTCCTTTCCTACCTGAGCGGACTGCTGCGTTTCATGCGGCAGTTTTGCCTGTGCGATGGCCTTCAGGATCTGCTCAAGTTCGGCGGCCAGTTCTTCAATTGATTTGTCTATTTTATCCGGATCAGGAGATTCCGCTTTTAATTCGGAGACGAGCTGCGCAGCAATTTTATATAAATCCTCGGCGCCGATATTTCCGGAGCTGCCTTTCAAGGCATGGACCAGGTGAACGGCTTTTTCCCAATTCTGGTTCGAGACTGCGGTTTTCAGCCGATCAGTCAGGTCTTCATTTTCCCTACAAAATTTCGTCAATATCCGGCTATAGATATGCTGATTACCGGCAACCCGCCGGAGTGCCGTATATGTATCGATTCCGGGTATGATAGGAAAATTGGAATCAGAATTAATCCTTATCGGGCTCGATTCCGGCGGTTTCGATTGTCCCACTTTTACCGGAATCCATTTGACAAGCATCTTGGATACTTCAGCGGGATCGATGGGCTTGGTAATGTAATCATTCATCCCGGCTTCCAGGGCGAGGGCTTTGACCCCGCTCATAGCGTCGGCAGTTAAAGCGATGACAGGCGTGTCCTTCATTCCTTCGATTTTCCGGATTTCCCGGGTGGCTGTATAGCCGTCCATAACCGGCATTTCAAGATCCATAAAAATCAGATCATAGGTTTTACCATCACTGTCTGTGCATTTTTCGACTGCCACTTTGCCATTTTCAGCAACGAAGACCTTTACTCCGCTCGCCTCAAGCAATTCATAGGTGACCTGTTGGTTTATTTCATTATCCTCGACTAAAAGGACATTGGCGCCACTGATCCGGGTTAGTTCACTTTGCAGATGCTGAGCTCTGATCGCCTCACGTTTTCGTTTGGGGGCTTTCTTACCAAACACCTGCATGATAGCGTTAAAAAGCGTAGAGGAACTGACCGGTTTTAATAAAAAGGCATCAATCCCGATTTTGCCGGCGCGCTCGATTAGTTCCTCCTGTCGGTAGGCACTGACCATGATGACCGCCGGTAAACGGGGAATGTCAGAGTCTTCCTGGATTTTGCCAATTGTTTCCAGACCATCTAACCCGGGCATTTTCCAATCAATTAAGATCAACTGAAAGGGTTTGTCACGGTTTTGTTTTAACAAAGTAATGGCTTCCGTTCCGGATGCAGCCAGCTCCACGGAAAAACCAAAGGAATCCAGGCAATCTTTTAAGATTTGGCGGGCCGTTTGATTATCGTCACAAACCAGTACCTTCAATCCACGCAGATCGGGTGATGGTATGAATTCCTGAATTTTCTGTACGCTTTGCTGTTCAAAAACCGCCGTAAAATAAAATGTACTGCCTTTGCCCTTGACACTTTCAATCCAAATTTTGCCGCCCATCATTTCCGTCAACTGTTTACTGATTGCCAGGCCCAGGCCGGTACCGCCATATCGCCGGGTTGTGGATGTGTCTGCCTGACTGAAGGATTGGAATAGTTTCTGTTGCTGATCCGGTGATATACCGATGCCGGTATCATGGACGGCAAACCGGATGGTCACCGACTGCTCATGCTTTTCCACTAAATCAGCCCGAACATTTATTTCTCCGGTTTCGGTAAATTTTATGGCATTGTTCGCCAGGTTTGCCAAAATCTGGTGCAGGCGCAGGGGATCACCGATCAGATATTTAGGAACATTCTTATCGATGGCGAAAGTGGTTTCAAGATTCTTCTGATGGGCTTTGAAGATCACGATATTTGCGGTATCCTGGAAAACCTTTTCGAGATCGAACTCAATTGATTCCATTTTCAATTTACGAGCCTCGATTTTAGAAAAGTCCAGGATATCGTTGATGATCTCCAAGAGATTCTGACCGGAAGATTTGATTTTGGTCAGATAATCAAACTGTCTGGCGTCCATTTCAGTCTGCAGAGCCAGGTGACTCAAACCGATAATGGCATTCATCGGGGTGCGGATTTCGTGGCTCATATTCGCCAGAAAATCGCTTTTAGCGCGGGCTGCTTCCAGCGCCTGTTCCTTCGCCAGAACCAATTCCTTTTCCATTTCCTTGATTTTCGTGATATCAACGAAGGCTTCCAGCAAAATTTTTTCGCCTTCGATTATTAATGGTACTGCGCTTTTTAAAACCGGAATTTTTTCTTTGTTTTTATTCTGATGAATCGTTTCCTGTTTATCGATGCTCTGATTCCGATCAAAAACCAGATTGGAAACGTCATCATCTAAGTAATAGGTTTCCGTGCACAGTTTTCCCACTATTTCGTTTTCAGAATCGTAATCCAGTAATTCCAAAGCCGCTTTATTGACATCCCGCACAGTCCGATCTTGATTAACAAGAATAACAGGAAACGGCATCGATTCAATGATAACCCTTAAAGACTCCCGGGATTGTTCCAGGATCGAGGCAATTTTTTTTCGCTCCTCAATCTCATTGACAAGGTCGGCGGTTCGTTCGGAAACCCGTCTTTCCAATTCAATGTTGAGATTTTTGATTTGTTCTTCGACCTTTTTCTGCTCGGTAACATCGGTAATCACTGCGACCCGGGCATCATGTCCTTTATAGGTAATATCATTCGAACAGGCGATGATTGAGATGATACTTCCATTTTTCTTACGATGATGCCACTCACCGACATTTTGATAACCGTGTAATGTATCCACCAGTTCCATAATCGGTTTTTGCTCTTTTTCCGGATACAGATTCGGTAGTTTCATTGCCTGTATGTCAGCATGCGAATAACCATAATGATGAACAAAGGCGTCATTGACAGCCAGAATTTTATAGGTTTTCCGCTCATAGATCATGGTCGGCGCGGGGTTCGCCTCAAAGAGCAGACGATAGCGGCTTTCACTTTCGAGCAATGCATTTTCAGCTTTTTTCTTTTCGGAAATGTTCTGAACGGCGCCATGAATTCCAACCAATTTATTTTCCTTGTCGTCCCAAACCGGATGAGCGTAAACCCGCACCCAGATAATTTCTCCGCTTTTTCGGATAAACCGCAATTCGGATTGAATCGGCTGATTGGCAAGCAATTTTTCCAAATCACGATCGTCGATCGCCAAATCGTCCGGGTATATCCTTGCCCTCCAACCGCCGACATCAAGGAATTCCTGGAAAGTATATCCGGTCATGGCTTCAAAGGCGCCACCAACCCAATCCATCATCAATTCATTATTTTCACCAACTTGAATAGAAAAGATATAATCCGAGACCACCGATGATATCTGCCGATACCGAGATTCACTATCCTGAAGTAATTTCTCAAAGCGTATCTGTCCGGTAATATCTGAAAGAATTCCCTGATAACGAGTAATTTCTCCATCTTCATCTCTGACGATAAATGTCCAGTCGCTAACCCACTTTTCCTCGCCGGATTTGGTTATAATCCGATAAGGCTCATGTTTAAATTCCTGGTTGTCGGATTGCCGGCTGTTTTTCGAGACTTCGTAATTCACTCTGATTAAATCTTCGGGATGAATGCATTGCATGTAGGAGACTTTACCATCCAGAAATTCCTTGCTTGTATATCCAAAGAGGTTTTTTACACTCTCCGATACATAATCAACCGGCCAACCATGTTCATTGCGCCATGTAAAAGCAACGACCGGACTACGACTGATTATTGTATTGGCTTCTCCAAGTTTTTCTTCGGCTTTATCCCTTTCCAATTGCCGTTTCTGGATTTGCTCAAGCATCGCATTAAAACCATCATAAAGCGTACCGATCTCATCTTTGGTGGGTTTGGACAGGTGGATGGAATAATCATGATCAATGGAGATTTTTTTAGTTGTTTCCACCAAATCGAGAATTGGGCGGGAAACCATTTTTTGTATTTGAACCGATAAAAAGAGCGCGAGCGCTAATCCCAGAACTAATACAATTGCACCCAATCCCAGGCTTTTAAATATTGTCAAATACAGT
>JAFGXZ010000153.1 GCA_016936335.1 Fidelibacterota bacterium | reverse complement strand
TATTCCTATCAAATCGGCGTATCTAAAATCAGCCGTGAAACCGGCGGAGCGTTGACCGATCCTGACAGTATCATGTCTTTCCTGTTTGCCGCAAATGCTGTTCCGATGGATTTATGCGCCATCTTTATTCCCTATAAATCGGCCATTAGGGTGGATACTGTGGCATTGGCCAAAGGGCAATTATTTGACAATGATTTCCCGGTATCCGATGAATTTGATTTCAGGATTCCGGTAACCAAACTCAATGATAATGCCCGAATCATGTTCAGTCTGGACCGAATGCTGTTTTTACAGCAGTATGCTGCCGAATTGGGAATCTATAAATGGGAAAATAAAAAATGGCAATATCTGACAACCTATACCAGCCTTGAAAAAGGAACGTACTGGGCTTATTCCGCCAAACCGGGGATTTACCAGATCCGTGTAAATTCAGATAACCCGGCAGTGGTTTTACCGGAACAGATCAGTGTTATGCAGAATTATCCGAATCCCTTCAATTCCCAGACCACCATCCGATATACGATTGGTGCCGGAGGCTTCGTGACCTTTGATGAGGCTTTTGAACAATTAGTACCCTACAATGTTTCTATTAAAGTGTATAATATTCTCGGCCAGGAAGTCGCGACGCTGGTCAATAAACAACAATTGCCCGGATTCTATTCGGTCACCTGGAACAGCCGGAATAAAGTCGGCAAACCAATCTCCACCGGACTCTACATATATCAGGTAATTATCGGAGACAAGGTTTTTCATAAAAAGATGACAATTTTGAAATAGATTTCTCCGAATAGTTTTTTATCGGGTTATTTTTTTCGTAAGTTTTAACCGCAATGTTGAATAAAGAAAAAATTTCTGATAATAAATCGACATTTTCCGATGTCATGCAGCTGTTTTTTATGGGTTTTACCAAAGGATCATTGGTAACGCGGGCATCGGCGGCCGCTTACAATTTATTTTTAGCATTGATTCCCAGTGTGATTTTTTTGTTCACCCTGATTCCCTTTGTTCCGATGAAGAACTTTCAGCCGGAACTGTTGGCCATGATTTATGACTTTATTCCTGAAAGCGTTTATCAGGTTTTAGAATCAACGATTATTGATGTTGTCACACAAAAAAGCGGTATTTTGCTCCTGATAATGTTTATGGCTACAATTATTTTTTCCAGCAATGGAATTCATGCCCTGATTTCAGCATTCAATATTTCGCAACACAGTTTTGAAACCCGGACATGGTTGACTCAAAGATTCGTGTCAATCGTATTGGTGGCTTTGATTTCGGTGATGTTGCTGTTGTCAGTGGGTTTAATAATATTCAGCAAGATCGGTATCAATTACCTGGTTAAAATACAGATAATTGAGGTGAATATTACTTATTACATTTTATTAGTTGGCCGTTGGTTGATTGTTACAAGTTTGGTATTCTTTGCGGTTTCTTTTCTCTATTATCTGGCTCCGGCGAAAAAAACCAGCTGGCGTTTTTTCTCCTGGGGATCAGCGATGACCACCCTGATGATCATCATTTCCGCTCTGGTTTTCAGCTTTTATGTGAATCATTTTGGCCAATATAATAAACTATATGGCTCCATCGGAACCTTAATGGTCGTACTGCTCTGGTTGTACCTCATTTCAATTTCCTTGATTATCGGTTTTGAAATGAATGTAGCTACCAATATAAACCGAAACGGGCAAAACGTCCAGACGGATAGGAATATTGACGAGTAAGATCATTAGACCGATGCTTGTTTACAGTGATGGTGCTGGCCGGGTGTTTAATCACGACAATTTATTGGCACTGGGCGCCAGTGGCGAACAGCTGGTTGATATTCCGCCGGAAGCCTGGATACCGTTACCGGACGGCAGTCAACTCATGGAATTGCCCGGTCGTCTGCCGGTAGGGAAGAACCCGGAGACCGACGAGGTGATTATGTTGGATTCCGATGAAAACGAGACCCTTGTCGCAGTTGCCGCATTTGTTGCGCCGGCCTATACGATTGCTTATCATGCGGCCTATGAACGGTTGGAACAGGCACCGGTTTTACCACTCTTTGCCTACTCTGCTGTCGGTTGGCATGACGGACAGTTCTATGTTCCGGCAATTCGAATCGATGACAGTTTGCGCCAGGATCCATCTCAATTTAATAGGGCAAGCATTGAAAAAGCTGCCGATCAGATTTTACATAAATATTCGCAAAATCGTCTTGCTGCTCACCTGGTGAATAATTGTGCCAGGATTTATAGTTGTCCGGCAGCGCTGAATTATCTGTTGAATCGCTGGGAAATGCCCCTGCCGACATCCCAGGTTTGTAATTCCAACTGTCTCGGGTGTATCTCTCTGCAGGAGGATACCGGTGTTTGCAGTGCTCAATTCCGGATTGGGTTTACTCCCACGGCTGAGGAGATTATCGAAATTGCGCTTGATCACCTGGAAACGGCTCCTGAGCCGGTAGTTAGCTTCGGACAAGGCTGCGAAGGTGAACCGCTGATGAATGCCCGGTTATTGATTGATACTGTTAAAGGCATTCGTCAAAAAACCGTAAAAGGCACAATAAATTTGAACACCAATGCCAGTCGTCCTGATATTGTTGCACAATTACGGGATGTCGGTCTGGACAGTATGCGGGTATCCCTGAATTCAACCCGAAAAACCTATTATGATTGCTATTTCAGACCGAAGGGTTATGATTTTGATGATGTGATGAATTCCATCCGGCAGATGAAAACCAGGAACGGGTTCGTTTCGCTCAACCTCTTTGTATTTCCCGGATTCATAGATCAACCTGAAGAAGTGCAATCATTAGAAAACCTGCTTCAGGAATATCAAATCGATATGATCCAGTGGCGTAATTTAAATATCGATCCGGAATGGTATTGGGAGATATTGAAGCCAATCGATCAGGAAGGTATCGGGATTAAAAAGATGATCACAGGAATAAAAGATAAATTTCCAAACGTACGTCACGGGTATTTCAATCCCTGCCTGAATCCATAAAAGTCAACGTTGATAAAAAGCAGGATATAGCGATGAAATATGCAATCCGCAGTATTCCCACCATCATGCTGTTCTGGAAAGGTCAACCGATTATGCGT
>JAFGXZ010000152.1 GCA_016936335.1 Fidelibacterota bacterium | reverse complement strand
TTCTGGTGAGAATAACCGCTCGTTGGATAATATTTTCAAGTTCCCGGACATTTCCCGGATAACTATATTTCATTAATGTATCCATGGCTTCTTTAGAAACAGACAGTGGCGATTTATCCTCTTCCGAACAATATTTTTGTATAAAATGATCGATAAAAAGCGGTATTTCTTCCCGCCGGTTTCTTAACGCAGGAATGGAAATAGTGACTACATTTAAACGGTAAAACAGGTCTTCTCTGAATTTTCCTTCCCGGATCATGTTTTCAAGGTTCTGGTTGGTAGCGGTAATTAATCTGACATCAGTGTCAATTGTTTCAGCGCCGCCAACCCGTTCAAAATTCCGTTCCTGAAGCACACGTAATAATTTTACCTGTGTGGAAATAGGAATATCGCCGACTTCATCGATGAATAGGGTTCCACCATTGGCCATTTCAAAGCGCCCTTTTCGTTGGCGATCAGCGCCGGTGAAGGCCCCTTTTTCATGACCGAAAAATTCGCTTTCCACTAAATTGTCTGGAACAGCCGCCACATTTACCGCAATAAAGGGTTTGTCACTTCGCAGGCTGGCCTGGTGGATGGTCCGTGCCAAAACCTCTTTACCGGTTCCGCTTTCACCTCGAATCAGAATATTTGCCCGACTTTGGGCTGTCCGTCCGGCAAGATTCAACACCGACTCCATGGCTGCGCTGCCACTGATCAGATGATCGAAATTGTATTTCGTTTGCAGTGATTCCTTTAATATCCGGTTTTCGCTCAGGATTTGCTTTTTATTCAGAACTTTCTTGATGATGATATCAAGATAATCAAGATCGATGGGTTTTTGGAGGTAATTGCTTGCTCCGGCTTTCATTGCTTCCACCGCGTCTTCAATATTTCCAAAAGCCGTCATCATTATTACATCAATTTCCGGGTTCATCAGTTTAATTTCCCGGATAAACTCCAGCCCGTTCATTTCCGGCATGCGATAATCGGTCAATACAATATCGATAGTGTTTTGTTTAAGAATGTCTAAACCTGCACCACCATTATTTGCTCGAAAAACCTGGAAACCCTGCTTTCTTAGATAATTTGATAAGGTATTTAACTGAGTGGCTTCATCATCAACGATGAGTAAGGTATAGGTGTTCATTAGGCTTCCTCAAGTGGTAGTAAAATACGAAAAATTGTACCCTGTTCTTCATTTGGTTCCACCAAAATTTTACCATTGTGTTGCTGAATGATCTGGTGTACGATTGGTAATCCCATCCCGGTTCCGTCACGTTTTGTGGTGAAATAAATATCGAAGATTTTATTTCGGTTCTGATCAGGAATTCCTTGTCCGGTATCGCTTACACAAATTTCATATTGGTTTTCAGTGATTTGCGATGATAGAAGAATCTGACCATCTTTAGGAGTGGCATCGAGACTATTTTGAAGTAAATTCAGCAATGCCTGCTGCAATTGAGCCGGATCGATAGCCAGATATCCGGCACCCTTTATCTGAAGGGAAAAATGCACGCCTTTTGCTTTACTGCTGCTTCTGAAAAATTGTCCCAGTTTATTCAGGAAAATCGTCATATCGGTGGGCTGTTTTTGCAGCACTGCCGGTCTGGTGAAGCTCAGAAACTGTCGGATGGATTGGTCGATTCGTTTGGTTTCATGAACGATAGATGATGTTAATTCATGATATTCAGTGTCGTCTTCACGGGGCTGAAATTCTTTTGACAGACGCTGGGCAATCATCCCAATGGCATTGATCGGGTTGCGGATTTCATGAGCAACACCGGAGGCGAGCTCTCCCATAGCAGTCAATTTTTCCTGACGCTGAAGTTGTTCTTCAAGATGATTCTGAAGTGTCAGGTCCGTCGCGATCAGGATAACGGTTTCGATACTTCCTGAGTGGTTTCGAACAATCGAAGTCCCGATGCTTAAAATTTTCCGTTTACCCTTGACTGTTATTGACTTACGATGATTAAAAATGGTGTTTTCCGTTTGTAAGGTTTCGATAATTGGTTCCAGGCAAGGTATTTTTAGATTGAATATGGATTTTCCGATAATTTTATCCGCAGGAATTTCCATCAATTCAGCAGCAGCGACGTTGAACACCGTAATAATTCCCGTATGATCGGCTGCGATTACCGCGTCTTTCAGGTTTTGCAGAATTTCACCGGTATAGGTTTTCACCCGCTGATAGGACTCCGATAATAGCCGGGTATTTTGTTTGACAACCGTAAAACTGAATCCGATCAAACCGACAAACAGGAAAATGATTGCCGTAAGGATAAAACGAACCCGTGTTGTTTGCAGGATTCGTTGATACTGATCCATTTCCAGGCCGATTCTGAAAATTCCGATATACTCATCCTGGAAAAAGAAAGCGCCGGCGATTTCAAATACTTTATCGGTATCGGTTTCCAATAGCCTTGAACCTTTGGTTTTTTCGATTGAGATTTGCAGGAGAAAAGGATCTTCCAGAATTTGATCGAGATCGGGCAGATTTTCGCTGGCCATGAGGACGCCATAATCATCCTGCAGGACGATGTAGGCGATTCCTCTCCGTTGCATGATCCTTTTAATCAATGCACCAGGTCCGGTATTTTTCAGGTCTGAAAATGCCATTTCTTTGTATTCCAGGATTGAACGCTCGCTGCTGATCATCAGGGCATCCAGAAGAAGATAGCCTTCTTCCTCCATCATCGAGATCAGATCGTCTTTTGACCGGTGATATTCAAAACCGGCAAAACCAGTATAGAGAATCAAGAGAATAAAACTCACAATCAGGACTGTTTGAGCAGAAAGGGTTGATCGAAGATTGGTTTCTTTTTTCACAGGTGTTTTCATTCGTGACAATGCCAATATATCAAATAATTTATTAAGAAATCACTAAAATCGGTTTTATTCAATCGTTACTTCTTATGAATATAAGCAATCCCATGGCGCTACCGGCCAGACCGATGGATACAATAAAGGGCATATTAACGCCAATATTATCCCATAATAGTCCGGCAATCAGAGAAGCCGGCAAGGCACAAAGACCAATCACCATCTGGTAAGTTCCCAGGTAGCTAGCCCGTAATTCAACCGGGGCGATATCCGAGACAAAGGCTTTTTGGACCGGCTCAATGGCGCCTTTGTGCATTCCAAACAAAACAAATATCACAACGACTGCGGTGTAATGCTGAGTAAAAACGACTGTCAATCCAACCAGAATCCAGAGTAAAAATGCAATCATCATAACGGCTTTTCGACCGATTCGATCAGCGAGTTTTCCAAAGGGCATTGCAGATAATGAGGCAGTGCCGGAATAGACCAGGTAAAGCACCGGGACAAAACTAACCCGAAATCCAAATTCTTTGGCGTAGATCATCAGGAATGAATAACTGAATGAACCGATGGCAAAAACAGCGCTCAGGATCAGAAACAAAATGAAGTTTCGGTCGAGTTTTGATGCTTTTTTCGTTTCGAAGGGTGAACGGGCCGGCGGTTTGGCTTCATTGATGTTTCGGATAATTAAAAATGCTCCGACCAGTGATGGAACTGCCGCCATTGCAAAAAGCAGTCGGTAGCCCAGGATATTAAAAAAGAAGATACAGATCAGAATTCCAAAAACCGCGCCGAGATGATCAGCGGATCGTAATAAACCGAAAATCTTTCCCCTGGTTTTGGGCGTGGAAATATCAGCGACAATGGCGTCTCTCGGAGCGCTGCGGATTTTCCCAGCCCGGTCCAATATCCGGAAGGGGATCAAATGAGGCCAGACTGTCGATAATGCATAACCAATCCGGGAAATTGCCCCCATCAGGTAGCCGGTCCAGATGAAGATTTTCCGTTTTTTCGTCTTGTCAGAGATGTAGCCAGACAAGGCTTTGGAAATGGATACGACTGCTTCACCCAGCCCGTCAATTAAACCCAGAACCGCCATATTGGCACCGAGAACCGAGGTGACAAACAGTGGCCATATTGGGTAAATTATATCGGATCCAAGATCATTCAGAAATGAAGCCAGGGCGAAGGTTGTAACGGTTTTTTTGGCCTGTGCTGATCGTGAATTACTCACTCTGTTTTTCCTTCTATTTTCGATTCGGAAATTATTAAAGACGGTCTGAATATCCAAACCATGAATTTGGATAATTGGGATTAGCGTCAAACTTTTCCTTAATAAAATGTTATAAAAGTTGTAGCTTTCATACCAACGTATTTTGAAATAAAACTCAAGGAAAATAGATGAAACTAAAAATAAAAACAATTGTATTTGAATACATTGGGCTGGTCATCGGTTCAACAATCATGTCTCTGGGGCTGGTATTATTTTTAATACCCGGAAGAATAGCGCCGGGGGGAGTCAGCGGTATTGGGATTGTTTTACATTATCTCTTTAATTTGCCAGTTGGTCTCATCATGCTGCTGTTTAATATTCCGTTATTTATCTTGGGCGTAAAAATACTGGGTAAACAGTTTGGTCCGCGGACGTTCTTTTCGTTTATCTTTGTCTCCTTGACAACGGATTTTTTTGATAAAATTTTACATTTGGGCGCTGCCACTGAAAACCTTTTACTTACGTCTATTTTCGGAGGTATTTTACTAGGAATTGGACTTGGAATCGTATTCCGGTTCAAGGGCACAACCGGTGGCTCGGATATTATTGGACAGATTATTCATAAATATTCCAATATGACGATCGGCACGTCGATTCTTTTTGTC
>JAFGXZ010000151.1 GCA_016936335.1 Fidelibacterota bacterium | reverse complement strand
TATAATCATGTTATCAATAAGGCATGGTTGGAAAGGTAAAATAAGAAACCATGAAAATAAAGTATCCTTACCGAATCAAAAACGGCAAAAAGTATTATTACTATGAGTATCGTGATATTTTTGGTAACCGTTGTGAAGAATCCAGTCCTTCAATTGAGGGACTGGAAATAAAAATAAAGAACCGTCAGCAATTACTGTCTTTCGGTGTGAATATCCCTGAAACGACCTTTGAAGATTATTTGAATAATTTTCTGACAACTGTTCATTTTCTGAATTTGAAGCCGAAAAGAAAGAACGCTATCGGTATGTATTCAATAATAAAATCAAAAGCTCGCCACTGGGTAAGCTGAAAATGAAGGATCTCAAGCTCGAAGCCATTCAGAAGCATTATTTGGATCTGTTTGAAAAGACGGATTCCAGCAATCAGGTGAAAGAGCTCCATAAAATCATCAATCCCTGTCTGCGATATGCTTTCAACAAAGGTGATATATTAAGAGATTTCTCGAGGATGCTGCAAATTCCCAGGGATTCACCTGAAAAAATTCAAGCCCGAATTGGTCAGAATTCCGTTAAACCTTTAACCCGTGAAGAACACATGCTTTTTATTAAGGGGATACACGGTCATGAACTGGAAGCGCTTTTCAGAACGGCGATTGATACCGGTGCCAGACAAGGTGAACTGTTTGCTTTAACTTGGCATGATATTGACTTCGAAAAGAAAATCATTGTTATCAATAAAAGTTACAGCTACAGCAAGGGCGCAACTGATACTTTCATCGGTCAAACGGGGCCGACAAAATGTAATGAGATTCGTCGGAATAAATTAGCGCATGTCTTAATCGAAATATTACAGCAGCATAAAGTCAATTAAAAGAAAATATTTGACAAATTCGGCGTCATTCAAGATGAAAATTCGCTCGTTTTCTCGACTCCGAATTGGAACCCATTTAGATCCTTCTAATGTCTCCAAGAAATTAAAAGCGGTGTTTCTGGAATTGGGCATAAATTCTGATGATAAGGATTATAGCAAATCTTTTCATGATCTACGCCAATGCAACACGTAATTTTGAGATGGGCACCGAGCCACTGGTCATTTCCAAACTTTTGGGGCATTCAGATATCAACACCACCCTACGGACGTATATTCATGTATTAAACAGCTTAAAAGATGCCACAGCCGGATTAACTGATGCCTTTTATACTGAAATGACTTCGGCAAATGCCACTGATAACATTGTTAGAATATACGGTATTTCTTCTTAATTTGATACTGTTTGATGGATTGTAAAAAAATGATTGCGGGAAAAGTGCGGGAATTCTTAAAAAGGGCATAAAAAAAACGCCCCAAAGGACGTGGTACTCTAATATATGGTGATCCCGAATGGACTTGAACCATCGACCCCTACCATGTCAAGGTAGTGCTCTGCCAGCTGAGCTACGAGATCACGTTTACTGCTTGATTATTTTACATGAATTTTTGCAAAAAGTAAAGTCTTTTTTTAAAAAGAGGTTCAAGAATATGAACGACTTATGATAATGTCCTAGTGTACCACTTTTGATTATGTCCCAAAATCAAAATTTAGTGTATGATGTAACCTCAGAAAATAAGGATCAACTTATAGTGGAAAGAGGTAGGACAATCAGAAAGGTCAGCTTGAAAATGAATGAAGAATTGAAATATCAGACGATAAAATTACTGGTGGACACAAATGGAAACAAAAAGACTGCAGCATTAAGAATCGGATGTTCGGTGCGGCACATTAATCGCCTGATTAATGGCTATCGAAAAACCGGGAAATCTTTTTTTATTCATGGAAATCAGGGGCGTCAACCGGCTCATACCATTGACTCCGAAACAAAACAATTGATTATTGATCTCTACCGGATGCGATACTTTGGCACAAACTTTCAGCACTTTCAGGAACTTCTTGGTGCGCATGAAAAAATTCAGGTTTCTATCAGTGTGGTACGATCGGTGCTTGCCTCGGCATTCATTCTTTCTCCCAAAGCCTGTCGGATTACTAAAAAGAATCTAAAAATAAAATTGGAAACAATGAAGAAATCAACAGCTTCTAAAAAAGAGACCGCTGCGATTACCGCTTCCATCCTTGCCATTGAGGATGCCCATCCCCGCCGTCCCCGTTGTGCTTTCTTTGGCGAAATGCTGCAGATGGATGCTTCATTGCATCACTGGTTTGGGGATGAAAAATCTCAGCTCCATATCGCTGTGGATGATGCGACAAACACCATCGTCGGCGCTTATTTTGACCGCCAGGAGACGTTAAATGGTTATTACCATATCCTGCATCAAATCCTCAATAATCACGGGATTCCCTATATGTTCTTCACAGATCGTCGAACCGTTTTTGAGTATAAACAAAAAAAATCACCCTCTCTTGAAGGTGACACCTTTACGCAATTCGGTTATGCCTGTAAGCAGCTGGGGATTGATCTGAAAACCAGCAGTGTTCCCCAGGCAAAAGGACGGGTTGAGCGGATGTTTCAAACATTACAATCACGCCTGCCGTTTGAATTACAATTGGCAGGCGCAACTACACTTGCGCAGGCAAACGAGTTTTTAAATTCCTACATAAAAAAATTCAATGCACACTTCGCGCTTGCCATTGATCATACCAAGTCTGTCTTCGAATTGCAACCGAATCCTGAAAAAATCAATCTTACCCTGGCCGTCTTAAGTAATCGCAAGGTCGACAATGGTCACTGTATTCGCTTTAACAAACGCTATTTCAGACTTCTCGATGCCAAAGGTCTTCCCATTTATCATTACAAGGGCACCTCCGGAATGGTGATTCAGGC
>JAFGXZ010000150.1 GCA_016936335.1 Fidelibacterota bacterium | reverse complement strand
GACGCCTTGGTTTGAGCGCCACCAATGGTGGCGGTCGCCTTGGTGATATATTTCCCCTGAATCCCGGCTTCACGTTCGAGGTGATATAACAGGTAGTAATTTTCGGTTTTACCATCATTGGTTGTCACCCGTTCCGGCTTTGCCGACCAGAGAAATTTTGAGTCATAGGGAAGTAATTTCTGAACTTCGGGATCTGCCAGAATTTTTTTAACAGCATAGACATTCTTTTCCGGAACGCCGATGGAATTGTGGACATTACGCATCAGTGAAGAAAAGGGTTTTTCGGCAAAAAGCTCTTCATCAACAACGAGGGAGGTATCATTATCGCTGCTTTCCATTGCGACGTCGGCTTCAGTGATTCCAAGAAGTTCATTAACGCTAACGGCCTTGTCTTTGGATTCTTTTAATTCCACAGTGGTATCTTCTTTTGCCGTTTCTTCCTTGGCAATGTCTCCACGACCGGTTTTCAGATAATTGTCGACCGAACTGATAAAGGACTGGGTTACTTGCGGATCTTTCAGAAGTGTAAATTCCAGCAGTGCGGTACTTTGAATCAGGTTACGGGCATGTTCAATATCCTTGATACCGGCAAGCTCAACGATGATGCGGTTTTGACCGGCTTTCTGAATCGTCGGTTCGGAAACGCCAAACTGATCAACCCGGTTGCGGATAATCTGAAGGGCGCGCTGCATGGCGTCTTTGGATTCATCCTGCAGACTGCTAAGGATTTCAGCGTTTTTATAACCGCGATCATTAAAATGACGAACCAGTTTAAAGTCTTCGGCTTCTACATTCCGACGAAAACGGTAAAGAAATCTTCACCAGTTTCTCTGTATTCTTTGGTGGATTTATCCAGCAATGCATCAAACTGGGGCGTTTTATTGGAAGCCAGCGTCTCGACGAGTTTGGGAATATTTAACTCAAGAACAACATGCATACCGCCCTGGAGATCCAAACCGAGTCGGATTGTTCGTGCTTCAAATTGGTCGATTGTGCCGTCTGTGCGCATCGCCTCCAGCTTTTCATCGGAGAAAGTGTTGTAGGCGATGGTCCAGAATAGTGAATATCCGGCCAGGAGCAACGCGAGTCCAATGATGATGAAGCGAATATTGGTCTTTTTAAACATGTAATTACACCTCTGTATATAATCATATTTCCAGTTTAGAAAAAAGCGGTTGAATTTAATTGAGAGACAGTCTCAATGTCAACGAAAAAGCCGGGAATGCAAAATAAGGTGAAAATACCTGGAATCTACTTATTCGATCGAAATATATATCCGGGATAGTTCTTCGTCGTTTTTGACAACGACCAACGGATAAATTTTTCCATTCCCGTTTAGCGAATATTTTTTCCAGCTTAGGGTGCTGATATCAATTAAAAAGTTCCGGTCTTCGCCGGAATTATAGTCACTTGGCGGAACAAAGCCTTTTAAATTTACTTTGTAATGATCGGAATTCAACTGACTATGCAGAACATTTATGATTTTGATTTTGTCGCTACGTTTTACCCGAAGTGTTTGACTGTCAAGCAGCGCCGTTTTTTGTCCGTTCACATCAATTAGGTAAGTGAACAGATGGTTGTCTATGGTACTGACATCTAGGGCGACCTCACCGACAACACGGTTGTCCTTCCGAATAATAATTCGTGTTGGCGCATTGATTGTGAAGCGTTTTTGAAAATCCTGTTCGTCTCCCAGGCCCAGAATATCACAGCTCAAACCACGGGAGTAGTTGGATTCAATATGAGTTACCTGAATCAGATCACCTTTAATCAGTTTAACTGTGTTCTTATTATCAATCACCATTGGAACATTATTATTCACAGAAATCAGCAGATAAATTAATTTGGGCGGTTCATATATTATTGCCGGGTGTTCCGGTTCCACCCCAAAAAGTTTCAGGAATTCATTGATTACGTAGTTGTGATATCGGATTTTCAGATCAAGACTTTCCAGATTTTTCGAAGATTCAATTCCAAACGCCGGAATGCCAAAATTTGTCAGGGCAAAATAGGTGGCAGACGTTTTCTGTTCCGGAAATTGAGTATTTTTGTCCAGTGTGTGGGTGTTCATAAAGTGCAGCTGATGTTCGGGAATTTCAATCCGCCGGTTCACCCGTTCAAGAACGGTTTGGGCCAATTGTTCTAAATTCAGCGTATCTTTTCCGACGAGATAATGATCGGTGTCGGCAATAATTGTCTGACCAAAACGACGCGGATTGTGGTGCTCATCGATATAGGTCTCACGATAATATCCCCAGCCGTCATGCAGGTTGAGGAACAGGTCTGACTCTGCCATCAGGGCCTGGATAATATCCACGATTTGATCTTCGATATCATTGGGAGGTTGATTGTCAAAACGGCGGTTCATGTCGCCGTTAACACCGCGATTGTTTTTTATTATGGAATGAAAATTAGCCCGGGCAATGACAATCAGGTTGCCCCGGTCAAGCACCAGATCCGGATAGAGGTCTGCTGATAAAAAACCACCGGGCTCGTCGCCCTGTATTCCGCCGAGTATAAAAACGGTATTTCCATCAATCCGTCCGTAAAGACGATAGATATCCAGTTGATTTGGAGTATTTTTAAAATAGGTGATGTTTTCCTGGTAAGGCCTTTTTTGAGAATCCGTCGATCCCCAAAGCGGAAGGATAAGAAACAAAAATAACGGCGAGAGGATTAGTTTTTTCAATTTAATTCAAAGGCTCCCAGTTTTCGGATAAAATTTTAAAATTTTCCGGATCCAGTGGATGACCGCTTATCAGAATCCGTTTGATACCAAGATCATGGTAAGTTCCCGATTGGTAATCCTGTCGGAATGTGACTAGCCATTGATAAGGATCGGCGCTGGATATGGAAAGGTCGCTGATTTTTATGTCAATGTTTTTTGATTTCGCGAAAACACCTTTTTTATACGTGAACCATTCTTCTAGCGTGCTATGTGTGTTAGAAGAAAATGAGGAGTCATAATGACTGATATACTGATCGATATTGCCGTTTTTCCAATCATTACGCCAGTTGTTCAGGAACATCTCAACCGCCGATGAAATGGTTACCCGCGGTTGTATGGCGGTAAAATCCTCGCTGATAATTTGCCAGCAAGAATCGGTCCAAATCAGATGCAACTGTTTATTGCCACGACTGAAAAAGGCCGGACAGAGATAATCCTGTTGAAAATGAATGATAGCCTCATAATCGGATTGGAGAATCCAGAGTTTGTCAGTATTTACATCTTTCCAATTATAGATTGTCTCGAGT
>JAFGXZ010000149.1 GCA_016936335.1 Fidelibacterota bacterium | reverse complement strand
GCCGGACGGTGTGCAGGTGGGCATCGGAATCGATATTACCCGGCGAAAAAAAGATGAAATCCAGATGCAAAAACATCTCGAGGAAAATCAATTTCTGGCCGAAACCTCTATCGCTCTCAGTAAAACAAAGAACATTGACGAAGTATGCCGGCTGGTTGGGCAAAAAACACATGATCTTGACAGCAGCTCCTATGTCATCTTGTCTACCTACAATGAGGAATGTGAGGGAATCCGTATTCATTGCATCGTTGGATTGAATGATAAAATGAGCCAAGTCTCTGAATTGTTAGGACAAAAACCTAGTGATCTTGTGTTTGAACCTGATAAAATCAGGCCGGAACGAATTCAAGACTACCATTCCGGGAAACTGATTCAGATCAAAGACGGCCTCTACGAGCTTCTCGGAAGACGGATTGACAAAAGCCGCTGCCGGAAAGTCGAAAAATATCTGAATGTCAATGAAGTATGGCACATCGGCTTTACGGTGGATGATATGCCTTACGGCACGTTGACAATCATGGTGAAAACCGGCGCTGAGATTCACTTTCCCAAGGCTATCGAAACCTTGATGGGGACTGCTGCAGCCGTTATAAAACGCTTCATCGCCGAGAAGGCGCTGAAACAAAGCGAAAAACGTTTCCGTTCATTATATGAAAATGCCACCATCGGATTTTACCGAACCACTCCGGACGGTCAGATTCTGATGGCAAATCCAGCTCTGGTACAGATGCTGGGATTTGATTCGCTGGCCGACCTTCAGAAACGTAATTTACAGGAAAACGGGTATGAACCCGATTACCCTCGCGCAGAGTTCTTGAAGACAATCTATGAGACCGGCGAAATTGTTGGTCTGGAATCCGCCTGGAAACGCAAAACCGGGAAATGGATTTATGTGCGCGAAAACGCCCATGCTGTGCATGATGAAAAAGGCGCTGTGCAGTTCTTTGAAGGCACTGTCGAAAATATCAGCTATGAGCGGAAAGCCGAAGAGGAACTCCAGCTACGGGCGCAGCTGCTGGATATGGCAAGTGATTCTATATTTCTGCATGATACAGAAGGGAATTTTATTTACTTCAACGAAAATGCATACAAGACTCTGGGCTACACTCAGGAAGAATTTGCCGGATTAAAACTCCGGGAAATCGACGCACCGAAGTATATTCAAAAAATTCCGAACCGAATGCAACGTCTGTTAGAAATAGGACATTTATCTTTTGAAACCGAACACAGACATAAGAATGGCGCTTTCATTCCGATGGAGGTTTCAGCGCGGATTATCGAGATTGATAAAAAACCACATGTTCTTGCTGCTGTACGAAATATCAGCGAACGAAAAAAAGCTGAGGCTGCATTGCGGGACAGCGAAACCCATTTTCGAATGATCGCCGAAAATATTCAGGACGGGATCACTTATATTGAAGAAGGCGCGGTTAAGTACCGGAACGACCGGGTTTGCGATATTCTGGGATTCACTCAGTCCGAGTTAAAGAAACTGCGCATCCATGAATTGGCGGCGCCGGAAGATGCAGACCGGGTCAACGCCGAATTCCGTGCGAAATTAAAAAGCAACTTAAAAGCATTTAACATTGATTTCTGGGTGATTCGGAAAGATGGTGAACGTCGCTATATTGATAATCGCTATTCCATTCCCGATCCCGCCCATCCGCAAACGTATTATGTCACAAGTACCGATCAAACCGAGTGGAAAAATGCCGAAGAGGAGCGAATCCGACTCCAGGATCAGCGCCTGCAATCCCAGAAAATGGAATCTATCGGAACTCTGGCCGGCGGTGTAGCCCATGATTTCAATAACCTGTTGACGGTAATCCAGGGACATGCCCAGCTGACGATGATGAGAATGACGGATAGCGATCCAAATTATCGTGGATTACGGCAAATCGTCAACGCATCGACCCGGGCCGCTAATCTGACCCGGCAACTGCTGCTCTTCAGCCGCAAGGAAGCGATGGATTTTAAACCGATTAATCTGAATTGGACGCTTGAAAATCTTATTGCGATGCTGCAACGCCTGATTGGCGAAGATATCCGGATTGATACGTTCCTGAGCAATGATTTATGGCAGATAAACGCGGATGAAGGTAACCTGGAACAGGTTATTATGAATATTACGGTGAATGCCCGGGACGCCATGCCCCGGGGTGGCAAAGTGAGCATCAAGACCGAGAACCTGTTCTTGAGTGAAGCAGAATGTAAAATCATTGACGAATCCTACAGCGGCCGGTTTGTCCGTCTCTCCATCGAAGATACCGGGACGGGAATCCCGGCTGATATCCTTGACAAAATCTTTGAACCTTTTTACAGCACCAAGGAAGTCGGCAAGGGGACGGGTTTGGGATTGTCGGTGGTTTACGGGATTATTAAAAAACATGATGGCTGGATCAATGTCTATAGCGAATCGGGGCAGGGAACCATTTTTAAAATTTATCTGCCGGCGATAACTGTCAAGGTTCAGAAGACCGAAAAGAAGAAAAGCGGTATTGAGGATTTGACTGGTCGGGGCGAGTGTATCCTGGTCATCGAAGATGAAGAGGAGGTTCGTAATTTTGCCGTCGCGGCGCTGCGTCAAAACGGCTATCTCACTATTGAAGCAGAAAATTCAGCCGCTGCGCTTGAGGTATTTAAAAAGGAAAAAGGGCGTTTTGATTTGATTTTATCGGATGTGATTCTGCCCGATAAAAACGGTTTTCTCCTGGTTGAGGAGCTGCTGGAAATTCGGGGAGATATTCCGGTAATTATGAGCAGCGGCTACACCGAAGAGAAAGTCCAACAGACCATTATTCAAAAGCAGGGCTTCCGGTTTCTACAGAAGCCCTACAATCTTCAGGAGATGTTATTGACGGTCAAGCAGGTATTGAATCCTTCGTAAAAGTGTTCAATTCTGTTCATCATTGAAATATATTGTATGGTTGTTGGTGGGGAGCGTTTCTTTCCGGGACAAGCGCGGCTTTTTTTGCTGGGTTTGCCATTAATCATATTCTCTCTGTTGGGAAAGCGGGAAGGCTTAATCTTATCGCTTGTATTCTTTGCCATTCTCACAGTGATATTACTCGTACCCTCAATATTTGATAATTATAAATATGAATCCGGGCAGGCTTTTCGGTTTATCTTAGCTTATCTTTTTATCCTGTATATTACATATAAACTTGAATCAAGCCGGGATAGTTATTTCGATCAATTAGTTAAAATCGCCCAGGAAATAAATGTTGAAAAAGAAAAACTTGAAAAATCTCTGAAAGAAATAAAAACCCTGAGAGGCATGCTGCCAATTTGTTCCTCCTGCAAAAAAATCCGTGACGATAAAGGTTTTTGGAATGAAGTGGATAACTATATCGCCGACCATTCCGAAGCCGAGTTCACCCACGGCATGTGCCCGGACTGCATGAAAAAATGGTATCCGGATTTTGATCCTGAAAAATGAAATACCTGTACCCCGGACGTCCTCGTCCGGGCAGTGTTGGTTCCGGGGCATGAGCCCCGGGGTACAGGGATTT
>JAFGXZ010000148.1 GCA_016936335.1 Fidelibacterota bacterium | reverse complement strand
TTACAACGAGCTGAAAAAGATTGCCAGCACCACATTTTTATCGCAAATGATAACGGCGTCCAGTGTTATTAATGAAAACCCGGAGTTGTACTATTTAATCCAGAAATTCAATCCCTTTAAACAGGAAATATTTGGTCAGATGAAACAGGCAATGACATCTGTTATAGATTGTGTTTTGAACGATAAACAGGAAGATTTCGTTCAAAGCATGCAATTTTCCAAAGAGTGGTTAAACCAGGAAGAAAGTTCAGGAAAGGAGTAGAGTTTGCTCATTACCGGAATCATCGGATATCCACTGGATATGACGCTTTCACCCAGAATGCACACAGCAGCATTCCAGGCGAAAAAGATTGACGGCGCCTACCTTCGAATACCTGTGGAACCGGCCCGCCTCGAAGACGTTTTAGACGCCCTGCGGGTGATCGGCTGCAGGGGAGTTAACGTTACAAACCCACACAAAGAAACGTTATTGCTCTTTCTCAATGAAATATCTAAAGAAGCAGAAGAGGTGGGCGCCGTTAATACTGTTGTATTCGGAAAGGATGGTCTTTCGGGGCACAATACCGATATCTATGGATTCCGGGTTCTGCTCCAAAATGCAGACATTGACCTTGCTCAAAAATCCGTTCTTCTGATTGGTGCCGGCGGTGTCGCCAAGGCAGCAGCCTGGGTACTCAGTCAGTCCAATTTACACAATTTATATGTTACCGATATTATCACGGCGAAAGCCGAAACCCTGGCGGCTCAATATGGCGCTACGGTTGTCCATTCGAACCCGCTCCACTCTCTCCTCAATACGACAGATATGGTGATTAATGCCAGCTCTGTTGATCTTCAAGACGACGTAACCCCTTTCATGCAAAGGGGTTCGTTGTATATGGATCTGAATTACAAATTCCCGGTGAAAAAACATGAAGGGGTTCGGAGTATTAATGGACTGGACATGCTGCTTCATCAGGGGGTGCGGGCGTTTGAGATTTTTACCGGTGAAAATGCGCCGGTGGATGTAATGAAAAATGCGTTAGGAATAAACCATGATTAGAATGATCAGCGCCGGTGAATCCCACGGCAAAGGTTTGACGGTTATCCTGGATGGCTGCCCGGCGGGTTTGGTGATTGACCAGGACAAAATTAATGTGGAACTCCGACGGCGTCAATTGGGCTACGGCCGGGGTAAACGGATGCAGATTGAAACTGACACGGTGGAAATCCTGTCCGGTGTTCGTGATGGAAAAACCATCGGCTCGCCGATTGCGCTCTGGATTAAAAACCGTGATTACGAAAACTGGCAGGACCGGATGAATACCGGCAAGCTGGAAATTGAGGATCCGGTTACAGCACCGCGTCCCGGACACGCTGATCTGGCAGGTGTTCAGAAATTTCATATGAATGATGTGCGAAATGTCCTTGAACGAGCTTCCGCCCGGGAAACTGCCGCGCGGGTGGCTGCCGGAGCAGTGATGAAATTGATGCTGAATGAATTGGGAATCGATTTCACATCGCAGACAATTTCAATCGGTTCTATTGAAATACTGAATAAAAATCGTCTCCCGGGTGAAATCGAACAATCACCATTACGTTGTGCAGATCCAGATCAAGAATTAATGATGCTGAAACGAATTGACGAAGCTGCAGAAAAGGGTGATACGCTGGGCGGTGTTTCCGAGGTTCGGGCGACCGGCGTTTGTCCGGGTTTGGGAACTTTTACGCAGTGGGATTTACGTCTGGATTCGAAGATCGCTGCCGCAATGATGTCGATTCCATCGGTAAAAGGTGTCACAATTGGGGATCGTACTATTGATCGGAAGTCAGGATCAGAGGCACAGGATGAGATATTTTTTGATAATGCTGACGGATTTATTCGGAAGACAAACCATGCCGGCGGAATCGAAGGTGGGATGACCAATGGTGAAGATATTGTTGTTAATATACAGATAAAGCCGCTTCCATCGCTACGGTCACCATTGAAATCGGCAGATATCCGTACAGGCAAGACGGTCGACGCTCAAAAAGAACGGGCTGATATATGTGTCGTTCCGGCGGCAGGCGTGGTTGGTGAAACCATGCTGGCTTTGACACTGGCGAATGCCATCGTTGATAAATTTGGTGGTGATTCCCTGGAAGATATTAAGGAAAACTATAATCAATATTTGAAGCGGGTATGCAAAACATTATCCTGATCGGATTCATGGGCAGCGGCAAAGACAGTGTCGGGCAGGCAATTGCCCGGCTGAGCGGATTGACATTTCTATCCACCGACCGGATGATTGAAATGATAGAAAGACGCAGCATCAGCGATATTTTCGAGAATTGCGGGGAGGCCTATTTTCGGCATCTGGAAAAGAATGTTCTTAAAGCGATTAGGGGATTGCAGAATATCGTCCTGGCGACCGGTGGCGGGATTGTCAAAGATGAAAACAATCGTAAACGATTGTCGCAGCTTGGTCATGTGGTCTGCCTGAAGGTTACTGCTGAAATGGTCCGAAAACGCACTGATGGTGATACGACCCGGCCTTTACTGAAGCAATCGGGCGCGGTTGAGAAACTGCTCAAAGAGCGGGCCGGCATTTATAAATTTGCAAATATTGCCATCGATACGAACAATGCCACCCCGGACGAACTTGCCGAAACCATTCTTCGACAAATTTCGATTGACGTAAAACCAACGCCAACGATTGACCCCGACATCATTCCGGTGAAGACTGTAAGTGGGAAATATAACGTAATCATCGGCTCCGGAATTCTGGAATCACTACCGCAATTTATTGACAAACGTCCGAAACGTTATGCTATCATTACAAATCCACTGGTTGGCGGCTTGGTGCATGATCGGGTCAGGGATATTCTTTCGGCCCAAAACGTTGATGTGTTTTCAATTGTAATTCCCGATGGTGAACGTTATAAATCATTAAAAACTGTTTCAAAAATCTACGATTCTCTTTTGGAAAGCCGGTTTGACCGGGATGATATGGTGATCGGATTGGGCGGTGGCGTCATTACCGATATTGCCGGATTCGTGGCAGCGACTTTGAAAAGAGGTTGCCGCCTGGTGAATATCCCGACAACATTGCTGTCACAGGTGGACGCCAGTGTCGGCGGAAAAACAGGTGTTAATCACTCTTCAGGTAAAAACCTGATTGGCAGTTTTTATCAACCGGAATTGGTGCTGGCGGATAGTGATCTGCTGCAAACCCTGCCGGATCGTGAGTTTCGTAACGGTTTAGCGGAAGCGATCAAGGCGGCATTGATCCGGGATCCGGCGCTGGTCGATTTTTTAACAGAGGAGAAAGATGCCGTATTGCATCGGGATCGTGCTGCCTTACAGTCTATTGTTCGTCGATGTATTGAAATAAAAAGAGATATTGTGGAACAGGACGAGAAAGAAATTTCCGGAGTACGGTCGCTGTTGAATTTTGGACATACTGTCGGCCACATGATCGAAGCCGGCAGTCATTACCGGGGTGTCAAACACGGTGAGGCGGTGGCAATCGGGATGGCGTTAGAAGCGCGGATTGGAAGTCAGTTATCCACTCTTGACGTTCAACAGGTAACACGGATAGAGAATTTAATTCGGGCGTATCAGCTACCTGTGACCATTCCGGGAAAACTTGAATTAAAGATGATTCGACAGTATTTACTGCAGGATAAAAAAATACGTGGTGGCAGGTTGAAGCTGCCAGTACTGATGGGTATTGGAAAAAGTAAAATAGAGGAGTTGACATGGGATCGTTTCGTGTCATACATGGACCAAATTTAAATCTTCTCGGGCAGCGGGACCCAAATCAATACGGGACGCTGACATTGGAAGAGATTAATGAAAAAATACAGGCTTTTGCAAAATCAAAAAATATCACTGTAGATATTCTTCAAAGTAACCATGAAGGCGAGATTATTGACGCTATTCAGAACTCAGGAGGTCTGACCGGGATTGTTTTAAATCCTGGTGGCTTTACGCACAGCTCAGTAGCCATCCGGGATGCCATTGAAGCTGTGGATGTACCGGTCATTGAAGTTCATCTGAGCAATATTCATGGCCGTGAATATTTCCGGCAGACGTCACTGATTGCGCCGGTATGCCAGGGGCAGATCAGTGGATTGGGGCACCAGGGCTATATCCTTGCGATAGAGTATTTTATCCGAAAAATCATATCCCTATAGAGGAGAAATAACGATATGTTAATAATTATGGATGACACTGCAACTCAAAAAGAGATTAAACGAGTCACAAAACTGATTCAAAAAATGGGGGGTGATGTTCATCATCTTTCCAACAATACAGCAAACTCCATGAGCATTTCTGGTAATCATGCAGGTTTGAACGCCGAAGAAATTGCCAAAATGCCCGGTGTGAAAAACATTAATGATGTTAAAAAACCATACAAGCTCGGTAGCCGGGAAATGAAATCCGGCGACACCGTTATTAAGGTTGGCAAAGTCACTATTGGCGGCAAAAAACTCGCGATTATTGCCGGTTCCTGCGCTGTGGAAACAGTTGAAGGAACCAACGAAGGCGGGCGTCTGTTGAAATTACTGGGTGCCAATTTACTGCGCGGCGGTGCCTATAAGCCACGGACCTCGCCTTATTCGTTCCAGGGACTGGGCAAGCGTGGGTTGGAGATTTTGGCCGATGCCCGGGAACTCATCGATATTCCGGTGGTTTCCGAAGCCGTGGATACGGATAGCTTTGATCTGGTCGAAGAATATGTCGATCTGATTCAGATCGGGGCCCGCAACATGCAGAATTATTCCTTGCTGAAACGGGCTGGACGTTCGAAAAAACCGGTATTGCTGAAACGTGGCATCTCGGCGACAATTAATGAATTTCTGCTGGCCGCTGAATATATTATGTCCGAAGGAAATTATAATGTCATTCTCTGCGAGCGGGGCATTCGGACCTTCAATGAGTACACTCGCTATACTCTGGATATCAGCAGTATTCCCGAATTGAAGCAGCAATCCCACCTGCCGGTGCTGGTAGACCCGAGTCATGCATCCGGCCGCCGGGATATGATTATTCCACTTTCCAAAGCTTCCATAGCTGCCGGGGCTGATGGAATTATGGTGGAAGTTCACCCTTTCCCGGATAAAGCTTTATCCGACGGTTATCAATCCATTACCTTTGATCATTTTTCAGCCTTAATGAAAGAGATGGAAACCATCGCAAAAGCTGTAGGGCGGAGCATATAAATGGCCGATATCAGGCTGTTGAAATTACACTGCATGAATGGTGACATTCGTCTGCCCGGTGACAAATCGGTTTCTCACCGGGCGGCAATGCTGGCGTCAATTGCCGATGGAACCAGTATTATTAAAAATTTTTCCTCAGCGATCGATTGCCAATCCACATTGGACTGTATGCGACAATTGGGGGCCGATATCCGTCGCAGCGGTCAGGACATTATTGTCCACGGCAAGGGGCTCCGGACTCTGAGCGAACCCGGTGATATATTAAATTGTGGAAATTCCGGCACAACAATGCGCCTCCTGTGCGGACTTTTGGCCGGACAAGATTTTTCCGCAGTACTTACCGGAGATGCCAGCCTGCGCCGGCGCCCCATGGATCGCATTATCAAACCGTTGGTGAATAATGGCGCTGACATTAGCGGTGAAAAAGACAATCGTTATGCTCCGTTGACAATTATCGGGAAAGTATTGCTCAATATTCATTATGAATTACCCGTAGCCAGTTCGCAAGTGAAATCAGCGGTATTATTGGCTGGTCTGTGGGCCGGCGGCGATGTGTCGGTTGTTGAGCCGATAGTGACCCGTGATCACACGGAACGGATGTTGGTCTATTGTGGTGTGGATGTATCCAGGGACGAAAATGTAATTAATCTTGGTGGAAATCGTCAGCCGGTTGCCAGGGAATTTGTCGTACCCGGGGATATCTCTTCGGCGGCTTTTTTGATTGCACTGGGACTTCTCGTCCCGGGCAGCCAACTGTGTTTGAAAGATGTCGGAATAAATCCGACACGAACCGGATTGCTGACAGTCCTGGAGAAAATGGGAGCAGATATAAGGATTGCCAATGAACGTCTGGTTTCCAATGAGCCGATTGGAGATTTGATTGTCCGGAACGCCACATTTAAGGCTGTAGACATTGGTGGAGCATTAATTCCAAAATTGATTGATGAGCTACCCCTGATCGCCGTGATCGCAACTCAGGCACAAGGCCGGACGGTCGTTCATGATGCGCATGAATTACGGGTCAAGGAGAGTGACCGGATCGCAGCGATTGTGGCCGAATTGAAGAAAATGGGCGCTTCAATCGAAGAGACCAGCGATGGATTTATTGTGGACGGTCCGACACCATTGAAGGGCGCCGAATGCAGCAGATATGATGATCATCGGATTGCCATGGCGCTTTCGGTCGCAGGCTGGATCGCTGATGGTGAGACGGTAATTAAAGATGCCGATTGCGTCGGGATTTCGTTCCCGGAGTTTTACTCGCTGGTTAAAGGTTTACAGTAGATGGAAAAGTACGCCGCGGTTTCCAGAGTTCTCGGGATCCCTCGCGATGACTTATTATTCTGTCATTGCGAGTGCA
>JAFGXZ010000147.1 GCA_016936335.1 Fidelibacterota bacterium | reverse complement strand
GGTAGGAACATTATTTCAATACCAGTATTTTTATTATTTTTCAGTCTCCTGATTGTGATATATTGGGAACCTTTTATCCAATTAATCACTAAATCTTTAGTTTTCTTAAGTTGATAAAAGAGTAATTATATGGATAGAAATAATAAGATTTTATTTTTTGATGTCGATACCCAAGTCGATTTTATTGAAAAAACCGGAGCGCTTTACATCCCGGAAGCAGAAACACTGAGACCACATTTCAAACAACTCATCAAATATGCACGAATCAACGGAATACCGGTTTGGGGAACTATGGACGATCACAACGAAAGTGATCCGGAACTCGTCCAAAATAATGGTCCGTTTCCAAGCCACTGTATGCACGGCTCCTCAGGACAACAGAAAATTGAAGAGACGTCACCAATGGACCCGGTTTGGATTGAAAACAGACACTATTCTGACAATGAAATATCACAGATTCTGCTCCATCCCGATGAAATCTATTTTCTTAAACAGACCTATAACATGTTCGATAATCCAAACCTTAAAATATTATCAGCAGACTTTAGCCCGATTGTTGTTTTTGGTGTCGCTACGGATTACTGTATTCTGACGGCAGTGTCAGGCTTCCGGAGCCTGGATAAAACCGTCTATCTGATCGAAGATGCTATTAAGGCAGTCAATCCTGACGATGGTCAAAAAGCCCTGGAAAAGATGCGGGCAGTTGGTGCAATTTTCATTAATACCAATGATGTTCTAAACGATTTCCTGTTTCAATAACTTCCCGATGATATATATCACATCGTACTGACAACATTTTTCATCCATTAAGAATCAAAGATTTTGATACTTAACACTATTGAGAATGGAGATGAGAAAATGAAACACATTAAACGATCACTGGGAATTGCCTGCTTCTGCATCAGTTTGATATTTGGCACCTATGTTCTGACCTTTCAGGATGTCCCGCAGTCGTCAATCTCACAGGAAATTACCAAATCCACCGTGGATTGCCTGACAGCAATCGTCTGAACGTTGCAACAATTCTAACATGTATTTTTTCAAATACCTAAATCTTTATTTATTTCATTTACATATAGACAATTTTTTTCAAATCCGCACCATTACCATTCCCCGGAAAATCTTAAATCTCAAATCAAATATCTAAATTCTCACATCTCTCATCTGTGCTGTTTCCATTTACCGAATATTCCTCTAAATTTGTCCCAGAGAAAACGGAGCCGGAATGGAAACCAACGATCTGATACACTATTACAATAAATTCAAGTACGGCGAGGATAGTTTTCACTACCTGATGGCTAATAAAGTCAGAGAAATCCTGCTGATCTCCACTTTTTACGATGCTTTTATTTTCGAACAGGATGGTCGTTTATCTGAGCAAATTTACGGTGAATATCGCCAACTCAATCTGAGTACAGCGCCAATCATTACCAGCGTTCCTACCGGTGAAGAGGCTCTGCGTCTGTTGGAAACAAAGAAATTTGATCTTGTCATATCCATGCTGCATATTGGTAAAACCACGGCTTTCGAACTGGCAAAGAAAATCAAAGAATTTGATCCGAAGTTACCGATTCTCCTGTTGTTGAATATACAGTCGGATTTAAGTTTGTTAAAGAACTATTCCGGTATGTTGCAATATTTTGATAATATCTTTCTCTGGAAAGGCGATGCCAAAATCTTCCTTGCAATGGTAAAGTCTATTGAAGATATGCGGAATCTGGAATACGACACAAAACACGGACTTGTCCGGGTTATTCTGCTGGTAGAAGATTCAATCCCCTACTATTCTGCGTTTCTTCCGCTGCTATATGAAGAAATTGTCAAACAGACCCAATTGCTTATTCGGGAAGAATTGAACGACATCAACAAACGTCTCCGTATGCGTGCCCGCCCCAAAGTGATCCTGGCTCATAATTACGAAAAAGCGATGGAGATTTACGAAAATTACACCGAATACATAATTGCCGTCATTTCAGATATCAGTTACGAACGGAATAATGAACTGGACCCGGCTGCCGGTATTAAACTGATTTCTAAAGTCAAAGAAAACATTTATGATATTCCCAGTATTTTAATGTCATCCGACTCTGGCAATCGTCAAAAGGCAGAAGAAATTAACGCCGCATTTCTAGATAAATACTCAAAACACCTGCTTCGTGATTTGCGTCAGTTTATGCTAAAAAACATTGGATTCGGTGACTTTGTGTTTTACGACAAAGAGGGTAATGAGATCGACCGCGCCAGTACCCTGTTTGATTTTGAAGAAAAACTCAAAGACATTCCTGACGATTCAATCCTATATCACAGTCGTCGTAACCATTTTTCAGCCTGGCTCATGGCACGGGGTGAAACCCAAATCGCCCGACGAATTCGCCTGCTCACCGTTCAGGATTTTAAATCAACCGCTGATATGCGCAGGCATCTCGAAAATACGCTCCATGAAATCCGCAAAAACCGTACAAAAGGAAAAATAGTCAACTTCCATCCTTCCAGCTTATATGAATCTGACGAAATTATCCGCTTGACTGAAGGCTCTCTCGGTGGAAAAGGTCGCGGTCTCGCATTTCTCAATTCATTACTGGTCAGTATGGATTTCACTCGGCGTTTTGCCGATGTTCATATCTGTCTGCCAAGCACTCAGATTATCGGAACCAATGAATTTGACGACTTTATCCGCCGGAACAGAATTAGTGAGCGTATCAGTGATAAACTAAGTGATCAGGAAATCGATGAAATATTCTGCAAAGGCAAATTATCAAAAGAGTTAACTGATCATTTGACCATCATGCTTGAACATATTGCCTATCCCCTTGCTGTTCGTTCATCGGGTCTTCTTGAAGATTCCTTTTCACAGCCCTTCGCCGGCATTTACCGCACCTATATGCTGCCGAATAATCATCCGGATATCCTGGTACGCTTGAATCAATTGTCAGAAGCCATAAAACTCGTTTTTGCATCCGTTTTCATAAAAAGTTCGCGTACCTATATCGAGAACCTCAATCATCAGATCGAAGAAGAAAAAATGGCGGTGATCATTCAGCAGGTCGTCGGTTCGCAGTTTGGTGATTTTTATTATCCTCATTTATCAGGAATAGCCCAATCTCATAATTTTTATCCCATTGCCAACCTGACAAATGAAGATGGTATCGCGTCTATCGTGGTTGGTCTGGGAAAATCGGTTATTGAGGGTGGTAAACATTTCAGATTTTGCCCCAAATATCCCAAAGTTGAATTTTTACAACCAAAGAGTCTTCTGAATGACTCTCAAAAAGAACTGTTTGGCATCAACATGACCCATCAGGATTTCAAGCTGATCCTGGGAGAAGAATCCACCATTGATAAAATCAATATCAAAGTGGCTGAAAAAGACGGATCATTAAAACATGCTGCCTCAGTCTGGGATAATGAAAACTCACGATTTATTTCCGGGCTGACAAATTCCGGCCCCCGCGCAATTACTTTTGAAAATATTATCAAGTTCAATTTCTTTCCGCTGTCTGAAATTATTACCGATCTTCTCGATATAGGTGAAAAAGCCTTTGGAATGCCGGTGGAAATCGAATTTGCAGTCAACCTGTCAAAAAACCGGCAAAAATCGATTGTTCCAACCTTTTATATCCTTCAAATTCGTCCATTGGCAGTCAGCACCGAAGATATCGACCTGTCAAACGAGGTATTCAATCCCGAAAACCTGTTAATATACACCGAAAAAAGTATGGGAAACGGCATCATTTCCGGTATTCAGGATATTGTCTTTGTCGATCCAGAAAAATTTGACAAACTGAAGACAATCGAGATCCGAAATGAAATTGAACAGATGAACCTGAAGATGAAACATGCAAATCGGGAATATCTGCTCATCGGTCAGGGACGCTGGGGATCACAGGATCGGTTTTTGGGAGTACCGGTCAGGTATGTGAATATCAGTAATGCCAAGGTCATTGTGGAAATGGGTATTGAAGGATTTACCGTCGATCCATCCCAGGGAACCCATTTTTTTCATAATATCATCGCCATGCAGATCGGTTATTTCACAATTCCCTTCAATTCCAAGCGGGATTTCATTAACTGGGACTGGCTGAAACAGCAACCAATCATTGAACAAACTGACTATCTTGTTCATGTGAAATGTAAAAACTCATTTTTGATCAAAATGGATGGTAAACACGGGATCGCGGCGGTAAAGACCACAAAAAAATAGACACTCCACTGGCATTACTGAATTTAATTTTAGAACTAATTTTTAAAATATTACTGCCTAAAATAATGGTCATTCAAATTTTCGTTATACTGGTTCGGATATAACTACTGTTTTCATAATTTTTTAAGGAATGATGGTCTTTTACCAAAATTCTTACCAAATTTTATGGTTCTTTTATATCGAATTCCGGTAATAATTAAATATAAAAAAAGGGGCTGTTTGTGACAACCCCTTTTATAGAACTAATCAAGACGTCGATTTATACACAACCCTGATCAATCATGGAATCAGCAACTTTAATGAAACCACCAATATTGGCACCTTTAACGTAATTAATGAAATTACCTTCAGTTCCATATTTCACACAGGTTTTATGAATACTCTTCATAATACCATGAAGTTTTTCATCCACTTCTTCACGGGTCCATGCGAGACGCATGCTGTTCTGACTCATTTCAAGACCAGAAACGGCGACGCCACCGGCATTGGCCGCTTTACCAGGACCATAAAGTATCTTTTTGTCAAGATAAACATTGATCGCTTCCGGTTCGGACGGCATATTCGCACCTTCGGAAACACAGATACAACCATTGCTGATCAATGTTCTGGCATCATCACCACTGACTTCATTCTGAGTGGCACATGGCAGAGCCACATCAACCTTGGCCTTCCAGGGTCTTTCATTCGGCCAATATTCCACACCGTACTTGTCAGCATATTCTTTGATCCGACCACGTTTAACGTTCTTTAATTCCAGAATGAAAGCCAATTTTTCAGCATTTATGCCGGCCGGGTCGTAGATCGTGCCACTTGAATCGGACAGAGTTACGACTTTTCCACCCAACTGGTTCACTTTTTCAGTGGCATATTGAGCAACATTTCCGGAACCGGAAATCGCAACCGTCTTAGCTTTAAACGATTCACCACGGGTCTTCAACATCTCTTCGGCAAAATAAACACAGCCATATCCTGTTGCTTCCGGACGAATCAGGCTGCCACCCCAGTTCAAGCCTTTACCGGTTAATACACCGGTGAATTCATTTCTCAAACGTTTGTACTGACCAAACATGTAACCGATTTCACGACCACCTACGCCAATATCACCAGCCGGTACATCGGTATTGGCCCCAATATGGCGGGAGAGTTCGGTCATAAATGATTGGCAGAAGCTCATGACTTCATTGTCGGATTTGCCTTTGGGATCAAAATCCGAACCGCCTTTACCGCCACCCATAGGCAAGGTCGTCAAACTGTTTTTAAAAACCTGCTCAAAACCGAGAAACTTTAAAATGCCAAGGTTGACAGACGGATGGAACCGCAAGCCACCTTTATACGGCCCAATGGCTGAATTAAACTCAACCCGGAAACCACGGTTTACCTGCAAATTCCCCCGATCATCTTTCCAGGGCACCCGAAACATAATAACCCGTTCCGGTTCGACCATTCTCTCTAAAATTTTGTGATGCTGATAGATCGGATTTTCCTGAACGAAATCCCACAGCGTTTCCACAACTTCATGAACGGCCTGGTGAAATTCGTTTTCCGACGGATTTTTTGCCACAACCATCTGCATGAACTCTTCAAGTGATTTGTAACTCATCGATGCTCTCCTTTTAATTAAATGAATACAACATTATCGAATTAGTTTTCTAAACCAAGATTCCTGATTTTTCGCATCAGCAGGGTTTTTTCTTTAATCTGTTCCCGTTGCTGTTGCACAACACCTTCCTTTTTATAATAAACGCTGGCAGGTGTCATATTAGAAAAGGTTTTTAGCGTGCATTCGTTATTATAGTAATCAATAAACCGTTTGAGCTGTTCTTCAATGTCACCGGGTAGATAATAATTATTCAGGTTTATAACATTTTTCTTAGTCTGAATCGTACCATCAAATTTTTGGATTACCCGGACCTTTGAGGAATTTCCACGAAGGTTTTTCAAATCATAATCGTATAAATAATCTTTTAACCGGTCAATAAAAAGTTTCGAGTAATTGCCCGTCAACAGCCGTGCCCGATGTTTTAAACGGATTGCTTTATGACCCGTTTTCCAAAGTGCCTGGATAACCAATTGTTCCGGGTCTTTTTCCGTCAGATCTGTGTAGAGTTTCCAATCAATCACAAATTTTGAATAGTCATCGATGATAAACATCAGATAATAAAATCCCCAGCCAACCATCCTGATGTAAACAAATTCGGTTTTCCAGATATCATCGGTTTTTCTTGCGGTTTCAGAAAATCTACTGCGCCCTTTGATCAATGTGACCTTTTTATTTTCAAATTTATCAAAACTATTCAAAATCCGGTAAACTGAAGATTCCGATATATATGAACCATAAATTTGAGAAAATTCCCTGGCTACGTCCTTTGGTGCTTTTTCCGGATTAGTAAATGCAATCTGAATTGCCTGCTTGCGTTCTGCTTTTGAAAGACTATTCCAAAATCGCTTTGGTGTAGTTTTGATATTCTCAAGCCCGGCAGGTCCGGAGTTGCGATAGCGACTATACCATTTATAATAAGTGCTGCTATTTAAACCGATCTGTTTCAGGACAATCCGGACCGGTTGGTTTGATTCCCTGACCAAATTAATAATCCGGAGTTTTTCCTGGGAAGAATATTTCATCTTAGTTTCCGAATCTGTCCACTATGTTCTGAAATATATTCATAACTACTATTGTGGAGTTTAATTATTTATTTATTCACAGTCAAGATATTTAATTATTTTTACCTGATTTTTACATATTTTTGATATATAAGCACTAACCGTACAGCATTTTATAACAAAGTAATTTATTTTGATATATTAAAAACTGTAAATAACTGTTCACAAGTTGTGTAATATCACTATTTTTTTTATGATTATTAATTTTATTTTCTATCTATCCCAACTTTAATCTTTTTTATGATTATTTGACAAAATCTTTACTTCTCTAATTTTACTTATTTAACAATAAGGCAATTTTACCTTAATCATAGAATACTTAAATAGTTTAATATTTCGTCCTATTTAATTTATGAATTAAAACACTTGATTTTAATATTGATTCATCTATATTGCATGCATGTTAAAATTTGAGTTTCTAATTAACACTGTTTATTTGTATGGAGGATAGATGCCCGGAATCAATGCAACATTGCAAAATCTGGACAAAGAAAAGAGCAATTTAATTAAGGCCTTACAACAGGTGCAGGAGATTGAAGGTTTTATCTCCGACACAGCGGTACAGACTATCTCGGATTATTTTGTAATTCCACCGGTTGAAGTGGAAGGAGTATTGAGTTTTTATGCCCAGTTCAAACGCATCAAGCCGGGAAAATACATCATCTCGGTCTGTGATGGAACCGCTTGCCATATTAAAGGATCCAGCCTTGTTGCCAACTGGATATCCGATTTTCTGGGAATTAAAGACGGGGAAACCGATAAGGATGGAGTATTTTCATTAGAAACTGTTGCCTGTCTCGGCTGTTGCAGCCTGGCGCCAGTTGTCAGTATAAATGGTAAAGTATTCGGCAATCTCGATCGAAGAAAACTGTTAAAAGTCCTAAAACAATATAAGCAGATGGGTTAGTATGATTACACGGATAAAAATTGGTACGGGAAGCTGTGGTCTGGCAGCTGGAGCTGCCGAAGTTTTTGACTTTTTTAAAAAAAATATTACGGAGATTGAAATAATTGGCGTCGGATGTATCGGACACTGTTATGCCGAACCGTTGGTTGAAGTTGAAACGGATCAAGGATCGGTTTTTTTTGAAAAAGTCGAACCCAAACAGGCTTTTATTGATAAAGTCCTGAATCTTGACGAAAGTTCAAGATTACCAATGAGACCTGAACGCAGCGATCGGGAGTTGATCAACGTTACCAGACTGGCTGGCCGCATTGATCCAATTTCAATCGATGAATATTTCGAGAATGGTGGTTATAATGGCCTGAAAAAAGCATTGACCATGCAACCCATTGATGTTGTCAAGGAGCTTAAAATCTCCGGACTCCGTGGTCGTGGAGGAGCTGGTTTTCCAACGGGGATGAAATGGGGTTTTCTGCAGGCTCAAAAAACAACAGAAAAAGTATTGATCTGTAATGCCGACGAAGGCGATCCCGGCGCCTTTATGGATCGCTCGATGATGGAGTCGGTTCCCCACCAGGTTCTGGAAGGTATGTTGATTGCCGCTCATGCGACCGGCGCAACCCAGATTTTCATCTATTGCCGTGCGGAATATCCCTTAGCAATTAAGCATCTTAAAATTGCTATTAAACAAATTATTGAACATGGTCTCAATAAAATTAACGGACGTGATATTACAATTAAGATCAAAGAAGGGGCTGGCGCATTTGTCTGTGGTGAAGAGACAGCCATGATCCATTCACTGGAAGGCAGTCGTGGAACACCCCGCTTTCGTCCCCCCTATCCAACGGATTCCGGTTTTAAGGGATTACCGACTATGATCAATAATGTAGAAACCTTTGCCAATGTACCAAATATCATCAACGAAGGTGGCGAAGAGTTTGCTAAAATTGGTACGGAAAACAGCAAGGGAACCAAACTGTTCGCCCTGGCAGGCGATTTGAAATATCCCGGACTTGTCGAGGTTCCCATGGGTATCACGCTTGCTGAAGTGGTTTATGATATTGGTGGTGTCGAAAAAGGCAGCATTAAAGCAGTTCAGATTGGCGGCCCCAGCGGCGGTTGTATCCCCTTTGATCACTTTGATGTGCAAATTGATTACGATTCACTAAAATCTCTCGGTGCAATCATGGGTTCCGGAGGATTGATTTTCATCGGGAATTATCGCTGTATGGTTGAAACAGCTCGCTATTTTCTGGACTTTACCACCCGTGAAAGTTGTGGAAAATGCACTTTCTGTCGTGTCGGTACCAAACGTATGCTGGAAACATTGGAAATTATCACAGCCGGTAACGGCCATCAGAAAGACATTCAGTTTCTGCAGGATTTAGGCCAGAAAATCATTAAAGGCTCATTGTGCGGACTGGGTCAGTCAGCCCCGAATCCGGTGCTGACAACATTACGTTATTATAAAAATGAATACGAACGGCATGTCAATAATAAACAGTGTGACGCGCTCGTCTGCAACGCTCTGGTAAATGTATATATCGATAAAAGTAGCTGCATCGAGTGTGGTCTTTGTATTAAAAATTGCCCTGTTAACGCCATTTCCGATGATTTTATCATCGATAATGAAATCTGTACACGGTGCAACAGTTGCATTGAAGTATGCCCAAAGGACACCATTTCACGTGTAGCAGGAGGAAACGCCAATGCCTAAAATTTATATAACAATCGACAATAAATCCTTCACGGTGGAAAGCGGAAAGACTATTCTGGAAGTCGCCCGAGAAAACGGTATTCAGATCCCGGCATTGTGTTATCATGAAAGTGTTTCTCACAATACATCCTGTTTCGTATGCGTTGTAAAAGATACTAAATCCGGCCGGTTTCTGCCCAGTTGTGCGGCTATGGCCAATGATGGAATGGTCATTGAATCAGAATCCGAAGAGGTTCGCGACATGCGGCAAACTGCTCTGAATTTATTATTGTCAGAACACACCGGTGATTGCGAGGCGCCATGTACGATCGCCTGTCCGGCTCATGCCAGGGTTGAAGAATACGTGCGAGCCGGACGCAATAAAAATATGCTGGAAGCATTGAAAATCATCAAACAACGGATTCCCTTACCGATGTCTATCGGTCGGGTCTGCCCCCGTTTTTGTGAAAAAGATTGTCGTCGGAATGTCAGTGATAAACCGATTGCAATCAACGATTTTAAACGCCTCGCCGCGGATATGCATTATGAAAGTTATCTGGAAGATTTACCCGAACTAAACGGCAAGAAAGTCGGCATTGTTGGCGCCGGCCCGGGTGGATTGGCAATCGCCTATTTCCTGCGTTTACATGGAATTGCATCCGATCTATACGATAAAATGCCAAAACCCGGTGGCATGTTACGGTATGGTATTCCTGAATATCGTCTGCCCAAGAAAATTCTGGATACCGAGATCGCTCACTTCGACAAAATGGGTGGAATTACCATTCAATGTGGCCAGAAGCTCGGTGACAATCTGGATCTGAAAGAATTAGAACATAAATACGACGCCGTTGCAATCACAATCGGATCATGGAAACCGTCACCCATGCGGGCTGAAGGTGAAGAATTGGCCAAAGGTGGTATTCAATGGCTGGAAAAAATCGCTCTGAACGGCTGGTCTGGCGAGAATCCCGGAAAAACCATCGTCATTGGTGGTGGAAATACAGCAATGGACTGTGTACGGACATCGGTTCGTCTTGGAAGTTCCGAAGTTTACTGCTATTATCGTCGTACCGAAAAAGAGATGCCGGCTGAACAGATCGAGATTGATGAAGCCCGCGAAGAAGGAGTGAATTTTGAATTCCTGACTGCCCCGGTACGCCTGTCTGAGAAAAATGGGAAAAAGATATTAACATGCATCCGCATGGAACTCGGTGAACCCGATGCCTCCGGCCGTCGTCGTCCCGTACCAATTAATGGCTCCGAATTCGATGTTGAGGCCGATACGGTCATTGCAGCAATCGGGCAGCAAACCATTGCACCGGATTGTCTCTCGACGAACAAATGGGGTGACATTGATGTCAATACCGAGAATTTTCAAATGGCTGATAAAATTTTCAGCGCCGGTGATTGTGTGTCCGGACCGGCGACTGTTGTAGAAGCCGTTGCGGGTGCCCGGCGGGCGGCTCTCGGTATCATCGCGTATCTGAAGGACGAACAATTCAAGGAAAGTTACACAATTAATGTCAGCCGCGGACATTGGCAATCCTTACGTTCGGATGATCTGGTTTATCTGCGGGAAATCCGCAAATCCGATCGGCAGAAGTCGCACCTCATTCCTCTAATCGAACGCAAAACCACCTTCAAAGAAGTCACCAAGACATTCACACTCGATGAAATCAGCACCGAGGGCGAACGCTGTTTCGAATGTTCCTGCACTGCAAAAAATGATTGCAAACTGAAAGATTTTTCTGAGATGTATAATGCCCATCCGGAAGCCATTACCGGCGAAAAACGACGCTACGATTTTGACACCCGGCATCCATCAATTATACTTGATCGGAATAAATGCGTTAAGTGTGGCATCTGTGTTAAAGTGTGCAAGGAAGTTGTTAATCAATCGCTGCTCGGGTTCAAATATCGGGGTTTTGAAACTCATATCAGCACCGCATTTGGTAATGTTTTACCGCAAAGCTGTTCTGATTGCGGAAAATGTATCGAAGCCTGCCCGGTGGGCGCGCTGGACTGGAAACAGAAATCCTGAGCAGATTGGAATTCCCGTTTACTCTTGTAATTTATTCAGTAAATTCTGGCAATGAT
>JAFGXZ010000014.1 GCA_016936335.1 Fidelibacterota bacterium | reverse complement strand
TAAGCCCGCTGGGTCCCATTGAATTGATTCTCAGCCGCAGTGAAAAAAGTGTCTATCAGCCCGGTACAAAACAGATGGTTCTGTATTTTAATGCCGGTTATAAATTTTAAGTATCCGGAAAATTGGAACAATGGATCGTCCATATAAAGAACGACATTGCTTCCATTATTTGGATTCGTCTAAAACTTATTTTTTCTTAAGTGTTGATATTTCCCAAGGCAGAATGATTTTACCGGCTTGATTTAAATCCTCACGAATTCGCATAAAACATAAACCGGCATACTTGTCCATATCCAGTTTACTATTGACCCATACATCATAGGGAGTGTCAAACGTTGTCATCTTGCTATTCGAAGATTCACGAATATATAACTTTCCGTTTTTTTCGGCAATCATCAGCATATGAGCAGAGAAGATATCGGTTTTATTGGCAAAAATAAATGCCAGGATATCACCGGGCTTCACATTTTTTTTGACGTTCAGCAAATCTTCTTTGGAAACGTAATCAATGGTCATTTCCCGGTCCGGTTTGACATAACGCAGGTCGGAGATACCCTTCTTCTGGAAAAATGTTTTATGGGAGATTGTGCGGGTGGTGGTTTTGGTATACTGGCCTCCTATTTTCCGGGTAACATCATCCAACAGCCAGCTGTTCTCGGGCAGCCAGTCCGCCATGGTATAGTGATTACGGGTGCGCATGCCGATGATACCGTTTTGATAGCGAATCTGCTGCAGGTTATTGAAGAAATTGTCCCAGCTGTCAGAGATTGACAATGCCAGAACATGTTCGCAGAACACCATGCAATTGGTTTCGTCAAAATTCACCAGCGGGCGGGTCTCATATAAGGCATACGGACCGTCGCCGGTGCAGGTCAGATCGTAGGGCATGCCCAGAAACATTTCAGAGAAATAGTTGATTCTCTCGGTAATGGTCATATTTTTCCGGGTGGTTTCGGTGAGCAGATGATCGATTTCAACGTTGGACATTTTAAAGATCTTTTTTGATGGTGGCAGATCTTTACTGCAACCGAGTTGAGTGACAATGAGTATTGTTATGATTGTAAGGGATTTTCGAAACATGGAATTCTCCTGGTAAATATTCTCTGGTAAAATAGGCAACGGATCCGTTGATGTCCATGAAAAAGTATAGACTCTTTCGGGAATTTTAAAAATATGTCGACTTTTACCGGGATTTAGCTAAATTAGATTCAGGGGATTCTAGAAAGAATAAGGAGTTAGTTTTGGAAGAGCGATATACAACAGCCTGGCGGAAACTGGCAATTGCGGTATACAAACAACCGGTGGACAGCCGCATTTATGGTATCTTTGATGCCGATGTAACCGACATTGTGAATTATATTGAAAAAGAACGCGCAAAAGGACGCCGCTTGACAATTACACATTTCGTGACAGCGGCGGTTGCCCGGGCGCTATATGAAGATGTACCGGACATCAACTGTTTTGTCCGCCGGGGTCATGTTGTGTTTCGTGATGATGCGGATGTATTTGTGACGGTCAATATCAAAGGGAAAGACATGACCGGCCTGATCGTGCGCAAAGCACAGGATTTGGCGGTAAGCGAAATTGCACAGATTGTACGTGAAAAAGCCCAGCGCAAACGCAATGGTGAAGAGACCGGCGCGTTCGCCTCAAAGGGAATTATGTCGAAAATTCCATGGCCCTTCCGGCGAATGCTGTTTGTCCTGATCAAATTCTGGATTTTCGATCTCGGTTTTGCGTTTCCATTCCTGAAAATCCCGGCCGATCCTTTTGGCAGTATCATGGTCACGAATATTGGTTCTTTCGGGTTGTCCTATGGCATGGTAGCGCTTTTTCCAATTGGGAAAATCCCTGCAGTCGTCACTATGGGCGAAATTGTGGAAAAACCGGTGGTCATAAACGGGGAAATTACAATCCGTAAAATGCTGCCCCTGACCGGCACTTTTGATCATCGCATTGTGGATGGCGCCCAGGCCGGTGTTTTGAATCAGGGGCTTATTCGCAGGCTGAAAAACCCGAAGAAGCTGGACAGTCCGAATCCTCACGAGGAAAAGCCGTAAACCCTATTCCATATTAAACGTTTCAATGCGGGGCACTGGAACGGGATTCTTGATTATCTAATTGAAAATCCTGTCGGAAGACAACATTTAAACGGGTTTCAGGGAATCAGAACGCCCAGGTTCCGTTTAAAAACAGAATGTGAATCAGCAGATTCAACAAGCGAAGGGATTTTTACCTTCTCTGCAATCACGGCGCATATTTCATTATCCGGTTCAGATAAAAGAAATTGCCGCGTTTCGGCTTCGGACACGTCGGCCAGGCGAATGGCTTTTTGCATTACTTCACGATTCGCCGGACAGTAGCGCTGGCATTTCAGGCAGCCCATCAGTGCGTTATGAGCGTCACGGGGCATCTAGTCGGGAAATTCACCCTCGACTTCATTGTACAAAGTGACACAGCGCCCGGCATTTATCACAAAATTATCATCGCGAATACATTGATTGGGACATTGTGTGCGGCAGATGCGGCAATCCCGGCAACTCTTCATCATCTGCACGTCCTGAAAATGATCTTGCGGAAATTCGAAATCCGTAAAATAGGCCAGCAGGGTCAAAAAACTGCCCATTCCATCAACATAACTGATGTTATTGCGTCCGTATCGACTCAATCCGCTGCGGACGCCAAGGCGTTTCAACAGCATTCCACGGGCACGCTGAACCCGATATTTTTTATCGCGTACAATCGACTTCCGGATTTCATCTTCAACCATCTCGGCGGTGGTTCCGTCATCCCAGTACTGCGGTGGAATCGGAATATCGTAAACCTTGTTATCATAGTGAAATTTGACATAGGCCAGCGGCGTGTAAACGGCCACGATAATCAGAAATTTTGCATTGGGGAAATCTTTGGGGATGGCGTAATGCTTATTGTCGATATAACTGCGATAAACCGGGTTGTCACTGAGTTTCCCGGCCTGTTTCAGTTCGTCGATATCCCTTTCCAGTTCCGGGAAATGATCGACGGAAAGATGCCGGTATTTATAGAAAAGTTTTGACTCCTGCGGGCCGGGATTTGGGTTTGTCAGGCCCATCAACGGGGCTTTACGCAAGCCGATCAAGGCAGCCCCGAGCGCCAGTTTCCGGAAAAATTCGCGGCGGGAGATTGTTTCTAATGATGTTTCTGAAGGCATAAAAATCCCTGTCTATGAATATCCGAATATACTCAAAAACAGTTCAGGAACGATTTGTTTTCTGCCAGAGGTTCTGACAATCGATAAACGGCGCCCGAAGATGTATCCACAGGATTAAATTGCTTTGAATTTGAAACACCGAATTAAAATGGAGCATCGTAATGCGGTAAAAATGCAACAACAGATTAAAAAAAAAGAGCGCGGGATTCATTGGTTTGAACGTCAGAGCCATTGGAATGAGTAACAGACTTAAAAATTTAAACGACGAACTAAAAGAATTAAAGTACAGACTCTCTGGATGGAGCAACCGAGAGAAAAGTATATAGGAAAGTAATACCGGAACGAAGAACGGAACAATAAATTTGTCTGACAGACCGATCGGTAGAAGCAACGGGGCCATAATTTTGAACGCCCGAAGAAGCAGAACGAGGGTATCTTTACGAGGAAAAAAAAGCGATTGTCTTTACGAAGCCTGATATTGAGTTAAACCATCTGTAGTAGAGGCAATTCATGAATTGCCCCTACTTTTTATTGGGATATATTGTTAAACCGAAGGAATAATTTATACGAATGTGTTATTCCTATTTACCTCGAATGATATAGGTGTTACTGCCATCCACGGATACGATTGCCACCATGTTCTGATACACATCAATTCCGGTGACTATCCCGTATCCCAATAACTCACTATAATGTTTCCACGATTGCCCGTCATAATGCATCACCAGGCTGTTGTGTCCTCCGGTGAAAACGTTGTTGACCGCATTACCATCAATGACCTCTAGCATCCATTTGGGCGTTCCCATAGGCCAGGCATACTCTTCCATCTGCTGATTTTGACTGTTGTATTGAAATATTCCCTCTCCGACAGACCACAGGGAATTGGGGCTTGCGCCCCAGATATCGTTTCGATAGGTATCATCAGAGTACACGGATCTAACATCCTGGCCAGATACCTGAATCAGATTACTGGTCAATTCACTTAAAGAACTGGCTTGTATAAAAATGGTGCCGTCGTCAAAACCATAGACATCTGAGATATTCATCTCCGTTCCACTCCCGATCTTCCTGAATGTAGATCCGTCGTAGTGGACAATGGAACCCTGGTCACCAACAAAATAAATATTTGAGGAAGATGTTCCCCATAAAGAAAGTGCATGAGCATCAATTCCCATACTATGAAACCTATATAGTGTCCAATCATTTCCATCCCAATGAACAGGATAGCCATATAAAACATACCAAATATCGTCATCGGAAAAGTAGAAAATGCTAAATATCGGATCAGGATTGACTATTTGCATCAATTCCCATTCATTTCCATCCCACCGGGCGGCGTTGTATTCATCGCTATCGGTTTTAATAGTGCCTACCACCCAGATGTTATTTTCATCCACGATCCAGACATCATTTAAATCAGAGCCCCAATTCCCCAGCGTTTCAATTTCCCAGGTGAAATCGTGACTGGTAGCAGGCAGAGTATGTACGGATACAGGATCGGATTCGGCTTTGGTCTTACCGTCTTTCAGGAAGCAGACTGTGTAGGAGTAGTCGGTATCCGGCGTCAGACCTTCATCAAAGATCAGGGTATCATCATCAAGGCAGGTGTAGGTTGCTACGGTGGAGTCGTTGCGTTCCAGGGCGAAGGTGTTGATCCTGCCGGAGTCCGGCAGGTTGACCTTCAGCGTCACCCAGACGCAGGCGACATCTTCCACCGAAAGGTAGATGTCATAGTCCGGCTCCGTCGGACATTCTTTGCAGGAAACCGGCAGCAGGATAATCAAGACCGCTGTGGCCAGAATTGGCAGATAGAGTTGAATCCTTTTCATGTCGATAGTAATATTGGAAAACTCTCATTCTTATGCAACAGTAAAATATAATTCCATGTGGGATAAAAAATGGGTAGGGGCACAGTGCACTGTGCCCTTACTTACCCAAAGACGATATGACAAATAAAAACCGCCATCAGCATACCGGCCAGGTCACCGATGAGTCCAGAGGCAATAGCATGCCGGGATTTACGAATGCCGACCGAGCCGAAGTAAACCGCGATGACGTAAAATGTCGTTTCTGTGCTGCCGAACATGGTGGATGCTAAACGCCCGATAAAGGAGTCTGGTCCATGCTTGGTCATCAGTTCCGTGACGATGCCCAGGGAGCCGCTACCCGACAGTGGACGCATCAGCGCCACCGGTAGGGTTTCCGCGGGCATGCCGATCAGGTTGGTCAGAGGTGACAGAATTTTAATAAAGAAACCCATGGCGCCGGAAGCCCGGAACATCCCGATGGCGACGAGTATGGCAACGAGATAGGGAATGATATTCACGGCGACGGAAAAACCCTCTTTCGCGCCGTCGATGAAAGTCTCATAGACTTTAATCTTTTTGAAGAACCCCAGAACCACGACAACGAACAGGATGATCGGAACAGCCAGGTTTGAGAAACCTTTCATAATCGTAACGAACAATGAATCACCAGTCCCGGCAGTCGCCTGTGCGAACTGTTGAACTGTATCTGTAGCGGCAACAACGAATGAATTAAGCATTGTTGTCTCCTTCCTCGGTGGTTTTCGGAAGGCGATTCGGGTCGCTTTTTCGAATACCGGGCAAGCGTTGCATCAATTTCGCTGCCGTCACGGCGGTGATCGTGGCGCAGGTTGAGGCGAAGACTGCGGTACTGATAATTTCAAAGGGATTCGCCGAGCCCAGTTTGGCCCGGACAGCTATTACAGTCATGGGAATAAAGGTAATGCTGGCGGTATTTAGCGCGAGAAAAACCACCATGGCATTGGTCGCAGTGTCTTCGGATTTATTCAGTTTCTGGAGTTCTTTCATGGCTTTCAGGCCCAGCGGTGTGGCGGCGTTGCCAAGCCCCAGCCAGTTGGCAATGATGTTCATCAGCATGGTGCCGATAGCCGGATGATCCGGTGGAATTTCGGGGAAGAGGAATTTAGAAATGGGGCGAATTGCTCTCGATAATATTTTGATAATGCCGCCCTCTTCGGCGATTTTCATGATTCCCAGCCAAAAGGCCATAATACCGATCAGGCCCAGGGAGATATCAACGGCCGTCTGAGCGTAATCCACAGCAGCGGCAGTCACTGCTCCCAGGTTGCCGGTAAAGGCACCAACCACCAGCGAGATGACCATCAGTGCTAACCAGATATAATTCATTAATTGTACTCCTAATCCTTTTGGGTTACTTGCAGGACGATAAATTTATTTTGAAGGCAAAAGCCGATGCGATTACCGGAAAAACTTTTAACGATAGTTGCCAGATGAGAGTAGGTGTCAGGGAAATCAGCCGTGGCCAGCAATGATCCGGATATGGAATAAAGCCGGATTTCAGGGCTGTCATAAATTCGAACCCCATTTGTAAATTTGACTGTCCCGGTTGAGACGATGAAGGTCGAATCATTCAGATAACACATATCAGCAATTTCCCGGCGACCTCTGCCGATTTTAATTGATATAACAATACCTTCACTGTTTAAGTCAATGATTTTGACCGTTTGTTCATCCCGAATCAGCAATTGATTTTCCGCCGGATTGAATGCTGTCTGAATTGCCCGGTAGGGCAGCGAGTTTTGAATGACGCCGATGCTATCGAAAACAAAGATATGGTTTTGTGTCTGAGAACCTACCGGCTGAAAGGTTTGACCCGCAGCGACGACAGATTGCCCGGATTCGGAAATTTCCAGATTGTCAAAGCGTTTGAGAATCAGTTGGGCTTTCCAGATTTCTTCGCCGATGGGCGACAGCAGGTAGAGCATCGGGATCATCTGGTTGTCTTCCATGTTGAAGATCCGGGTAAAAAAGGCCAGGCGATTACCATCAGCACTGAATACGGTTAGAGGAGTTTCATAATTGTGAGGAAGATTCTGGGAAAATATTTTTTCTCTAAGTAAACGCCCGTGATTATCATAAAATTTTGCCCGGTCGCCATTGGGTGAAATTTGCAATGCGGCCTTTTTGGCTTCATTTAGAAAAAAAACAGGGCGCTTACCAGTGTCAACATATTGGTTTTGAATTACATAATCGGGATGATCGTTTGAAGAATATGTAATGAATTTATTTTTCCGGGGCTCTGTCGAATTGAGGGATCCGGTTTCCGGTGAGAAGATTCCCAGGATTTGCTTGTGTTGAGATGTGATCAGTGTCTGCCGGGCGGATATAGTGCTGATCGTTTTTCCAGTTTTTACATCGGTCAATCGGTCGGTGTAAATAAGCAAATGCGGTTCAATGTTGTTTGAGTCTAGCCGGGCAATGGCATTGATCAGGTCGTTAT
>JAFGXZ010000146.1 GCA_016936335.1 Fidelibacterota bacterium | reverse complement strand
TGTAATAATTACCCATGGCACTGGAAACTGAGCCTTCAAAGACATTTTTACCGTTTTTTGTAACAGCATTGACAATACCACTCATGGCCTTGCCATATTCGGCGTTAAAGGTTCCCGTAATCACTTCCAGGTCCTCAATGGCCTCAGGCTCCAAATCCACCGAACGTCCTTCGCCACCATAGCCCTCATCAACCGGGATACCATCAATCATATAAGAAACTTCCGTAGGGCGGCCGCCTCTAAAATGACCTCTGACAATGCCGGCTTGCATGGAAACCACATCACTGATACTCTCTACCGGTAACATCTCTATTTCATCGGCGGATACATTTTTAATAGTGCTTGTCTGGTCTTTGCGTACGGATATTTTTTGGGCGGTTACGACAACCGTTTCACCTTCAATCACTGTTGTTTCCATTGTGATTTCCAGGTATTCCGTGCGATTGACCGAAACTCGTATCTCGCGAATTTCGACGGGTTTGTAGCCTATCATCTGAACCCGCACAGTGTATTCACCCGGACTAAGATTGATGATATAAAAATCACCATTCTGATCAGCTGCACTCCCAAAAGAGGTTCCCATCAGAATAATATTGGCACCAGGCAACGGTTCTCCCGTTTTTTCATCATAAACTTTTCCGGCGATTTTACCTGTTGTTTGTCCAAAAACCGGTAATATTGCCAGTAGAGTCAATAAAATTAGTTTGCCTATTTTGTGGTTGAAATTGATAAATTTTGCCATACTTTTATCCTTTGAACGGTTCGTTAAGTCACCTGTTCCCAATAAGCAGCTCAGTGCTGCCTCGTAATAAATTTCTGACGGATACCCAATGATTTCAAGAAAGAAATCAGGGTACAACTGTACAGCTGTACCCTGATTGTACTCTGATACTATTTCACAAGAAGCATCTTCTTGGTTTGATTGAAAACCCCGGATTGAATTTGATAAAAATAGACGCCGGAGGGTACATCGGTTGCATTCCAGCTAACCTGATATACTCCACTGGCCTGATATTTATCCACAAGATCTGCAACCTTCTGTCCCAGCATATTGAAAACCTGGATAGACACGTTTCCGGCATGCGGAATCGTGTACTGAATCTGGGTTACAGGATTGAATGGATTCGGAAAGTTCTGTTCCAGACGATAGGATTTCAGAACATTCCGGCTACCATCGCTAATACCGGTAGCTGCAACATCTGTCGTGTCGCCAATCCAGGTGTAGCTCCACTGTGTTGGTGATGACCAAGCCAGATCGGTATTGAACGGTGACCAGGCCAGATTACCATCCCAGGCACCATCGTTGTCATGGAAATACAGTTCAATCGGAATCCGCATACCACGCAATGGATGGAAACGAACATCATCGTCACCAGCAATGGAATCCAGAGGAATTTGGGTTTCAATGACATAATCGGCACCGCCAAAATCTTGAAGATGAAATAACGGATCATCAACTGTCCAGATGGTTTTGCCAATATATTCATTGACTAGTCCATTGGCGTGCATCTGCAGTTTGTAATCCGGTTCTGCACCACGTTTATTGGAAGTATGTTTGGCGCCACGGGAATCAAAAAGACCAATAAAAAATTCAAAGGCATCCTGGTTCCACCATTCGCCTTCCCCAAAATTATACACATCATCGGTAACTTCGGCTGCCACATATAGATTATCATCATCAATGGCAAGGTATACAGTCGCCGACAGATCGGCGGCGTCTGTAACGGTACCGGTTGCCACATTATCGGTTTCCGGTGTCAGGACCCATGGCATAATATCACTGTCATACCATTCACCCAGATCACCATCCACCGCAAAATTGGCCGGCACATCCAGAGAGATGGTCGGAATGCCTTTGGCGGTATTTGTCACCGCTCCTGATAATCCGGCAGGTCCATCATTCCCAAAGTTGTCAATACAAACAACCGCGTAATAGTACGTCACCTGACCCTCTACCAACGGATAATAGAGATAATGAATAGCATTCTGGGTACCTTCATAAACACCAACGGCAACCGTTTCGACATTCGGCGCAGTTACATCAGTAATTGGTTCGGTACAGGCATAGACATTATAGGTCTCTTCCGATTCACCCTCGTTATCCTGCCAGATGACCAGGTTGTAATATTCCGTTGACTGGACAGCATCAACACCCTGGACTTCATCAGTGCCGGTGATGTCAATGATCGGATTCCCGGTCCAGAGATAATCAAACTCAATGGTATTGCCAACAACAGCATTACCGAAGGCCATAAACTGGAATACGGAAACATTAGTAGAATCAAAATTACTGGTTCCTTCATTATAGAAGAAATCAGTTAATTTCAGGGCATACTCATGCCATTCACCATCATCAATGGGGTCAATTTTACATGCCTTTTTGGCAGCGCCATCTTCAAACTGAAACAAAATAGTATCCGTTCCGGCACTTGCCTTCATGGCGAATTTTAAAGAATCCACACCCCAGGACATGGTCATATCCTGCGGAGGATCAATATTGAAACCTGCACCGGTCCAGCCATTCGCCCATTCATTACCTTGAACCCACTTCAAAACATTCGAGCCGTCAGTCCCGGTTCCCTCCTCAATTTCCAGGGTAGATTGTCCCCAGGTAAATTGAGCTAGTTTGGGTGTCAGATCATTCCCGGTAAAAATAATAAACGGAGCTGCTACAGCGCCAGTAAGTTTGAAATCATCAATGATGAATTCTCCATAAACCCGCTCACCGGAACCACCGCCATTGATGGAAACTTCAAGCGAGAAACCTTTAATTTTATGCAGATCAAGGTCCGCGTTGCCGGTAATCCCGGACCAACCTGTCAGATTGAATCCGTTGCCGTCCCAGGAATCATTGCTCAATATCGGCAATTTAATTTCCTGCCAGCCTGGTTCATTATCCATGATGTAATGGAAAGAATAGTAATACTCGCATTGTGCAACATCATAGGTTTTATTACCATCCGCAGAATTACTGACGTCATGGAGATTCAGACGCAAATGAACCCGTCCAGCCGCTGATGCCGGCAACTCATTGTAGTACATAAACGAAATGGAATCATAACCGGTAAAATCGTAGGTCGAATTTGAATCGGCTTTCCAATGTTCAAGTTTAACAAAACCACCCCAACTTTCACTATTTTGAGCACTATAAACGACTTTCATAGCGCTGTCGCCAGCCACTACCGGATTTGCCACAAAGCTATATTCAAGATAGGATGAATCCGCTATCGCGTTATCTCCCATGAAAATATCCCAATAGCTTGTATCCGGTGCGGCGTCAAAACCATTGATAACCTTCTGTCCGTAGGAAACACTGACAGCCAGTATCAATACCAAGACAATTAACAACTGTTTTCTCACGTTAAACCTCCTTTAATTGTGTTTTAATCGTTGTTCTCCTCTATTTTCTTTCTCCAAATTCTATATCGCAATAAAAACTATCATTAAAAGCGCTTTGAAAATTGGAATTATAGGACCTCATAAGTTTATATTTTTCAAAAATCGGGCCAATTAATGTTTTCTATTATAATCGCTATTAGTCCGTCTGAAATGATGCAAATAGTACTATCACGATTCTTAGCGTTATCATATTAATAATTTAAGCCTTATCGCTTTAATAATTACGTTTCCTGTCAAAAAAACACGCCCCATAATATTCCAATTGTCAGGATAAGAACAACTGAAAATACAATATTTAATCTGTCCCAAAGAGAACCATTTGTCTCAAGTTTACGTCGAAGAGACAATCCTTTTTTACTGCCATTCAATGTAATTTCATGTAAGTGTTGACTATCCGGCCTCGCCGAAAAATGGCTGACAGCCAATATAATAAATCCCGACACTACAAATAGAAACACTGCAAAATGCAAATAATTCAAACCGATAAACCACTTAAGTCGATACAAATGCAGGATTTCTTTTTTGGTCAGAATCTCAAGAATTAGTCGCGCTGCTCCCAGTGTACCACCGACAAATAATGTCGCTGTCGCCGCTTTGCCGTTAACCCGCTTAGAGAACACTCCAAAAATAAATACTGCTGCAATCGGAGGACTGATATATGCTTGCACACTTTGTAAATAAATAAACAACTGATTGCTGATACTGCGAATCAGGGGAACCCAGAGTATTCCGAAAAGCACCAGTAAAATTGTCGACAGGCGTCCAATCAGCACCAGTTCTCGCCCGGTTGCTTTTGGCCTGAACTGTAAATAAAAATCCATGGTAATCAGGGTCGAACTACTGTTGAACGTGCTGGCCAGTGAGGACATTAAAGCGGCCAGCAAACCGGCAATTACAATTCCACGCACACCCACCGGGAGAAGTTTGCTGATGAGCAACACCGGATAGGCTTCATCACCACTGATTCCGGGGAAAAGCGCCAATGCAATCAATCCTGGTAAAATCAGGATAAAGACTGGTAAAATTTTCAAAAAACCGGCCAGAATCGTGCC
>JAFGXZ010000145.1 GCA_016936335.1 Fidelibacterota bacterium | reverse complement strand
GTTTTAGGAACAAGTTCTGAAAAGGCGTTGAAAATCATGAAAGGGATATACAATTCTCTGTATCTGATTGAAACACCGATTGTGGGTACTGATGTCCGGTCTGCTGAAATGATCAAATACGCTTCAAATGCCTTTTTAGCCACGAAAATTTCATTTATCAATGAAGTTGCTAATATCTGTGAAAAAGTGGGTGCCAATGTACAGATGGTTGCTAAAGCAATGGGACTTGATGGACGTATCTCTCCAAAATTTCTCCATGCCGGACCTGGTTATGGCGGTTCATGTTTTCCAAAAGATACTCTGGCCTTTACAAAAATCGCTGAGGAAGTTGGATTGGAAGCGGCAATCGTAAAATCGGTTATCAATGTGAACCACAAACAGAAACTCCGGGTTGTGGAGAAACTGCTGAATTTTGTTCCAAATCTGAAGGGCAAAACGATTGGACTTCTTGGGTTGGCCTTTAAACCCAACACCGATGATGTCCGGGACGCTCCGGCCTTGCTGGTAATTGATGAAATATTAAAGCGGGGCGGCCAGATCAAAGGCTATGATCCGGAAGCAATGAACGAAATGCGTAAACATTTCCCCCAGATTACCTATGTGGCCTCAACGGAAGATGCTGTGAAAGACGTAGATGCTTTGATTATTATAACTGAGTGGAATGAATTTAGAAATATGGACCTTGATTATATCAAATCCGTCATGAAAAAACCAATTTTGATTGATGCTCGTAACATTTATGAGCCAGATCTGATGATTCAGAAAGGATTCATGTATGAGTGTATCGGGAGAAAGGTAGGTGGGTAATTCGATGGATAATTCGGTAGTTAATTCAGTGGATAATTCAATTGTAATTCGATTGTGAACTCGATGATGGTTTGATTGTTAAATATTGGATAATTTTGTGAATTTAGAAGAATTAAATGTCTATAATCTTGCTATGGAACTTGGAAACGAAATCTGGGAAATAGTAAAAAAGTGGGACCGTTTTGAACGTGATACAATGGGCAAACAATTGATCAGGGCTGTCGATTCGGTCGCTGCGAATATAGGAGAGGGTTTTGGACGTTATCACTACAAAGACGTGAAGAATTTCGGTTATTTTTCAAGAGGTTCGCTTTTCGAAACAAAAACATGGCTGTCAAAAGCACATGATCGTGGACTAATTTCCGATGATGATCATGGTGAAATCACAAATAAAATCAATAATCTGGGCGTTAAGTTGAATAATTATATCAAATCAATTGGAAAGTCTTGATGAAAACAATAAAAAGAATCGAAACGGCAATCCAGTAAAATCACCATGAATCACCATCGAATTACTATAAAAATAATGAATAAAAAAACAGGAAATAAACGAAGACAAATATGAGAAATAAGAAGACCTACCTCGTGACTGGCGGCGCCGGATTTATCGGCAGCAATTATATTCATTACCTGTTTGAAAACTACCAACAGGTAAAAGTCGTTAATCTGGATAAATTGACCTATGCCGGAAATCCGGAAAACTTAGCCGATTTAAAAGATAATCCGGACTATATATTTGTAAAAGGTGATATTTGCGACGCAAAAATTGTCAATGATATTTTTGTGAAATTTAAACCAGACTTCCTGATTAATTTTGCTGCTGAAAGTCATGTGGATCGGAGTATTGGTGATGCCGAGGATTTTATCCGCACGGACATGTACGGGGTGTACGTTCTGTTGGAAGCGACCCGAAAGTATGGTTTGGAACGTTTTATTCAGATTAGCACCGATGAAGTATATGGCTCAATCGATTCCGGTTCCTTCACCGAAGAATCACCTTTAAAACCGGGCAATCCCTACTCGGCCAGCAAAGCCGGTGGTGACCGCCTGGCGTATTCCTATTTTAATACGTATAAACTACCGGTGATTATTACAAGAGCGTCGAATAATTATGGACCGTTTCAGTATCCTGAAAAACTGATTCCGCTATTTGTGACCAACGCCATGGAAGACAAACCGCTTCCTCTTTATGGTGATGGTAAAAATGTCCGGGATTGGTTGTATGTGAAAGATCATTGCAAAGCGATTGAGTTTGCGTTGAAAAATGGAAAGCTGGGCGAAGTGTACAATATCGCCGGCGGTAGTGAGATGGAGAATATCGAGATTACCAAATTGATATTGCGACTGACAGGGAAAACGGAATCTTTGATAAAACCGGTGGCTGACCGGATAGGCCACGACCGCCGCTATTCGCTGAATGCATCCAAACTGAAAACCTTGGGTTGGAACCAGGAGCATGCTTTTAAAACTGCAATGCAGGAGACCGTTGATTGGTATAAGAAAAATCGGCAATGGTGGGAAGTACTGAAAAGCGGGGAATATCTGGAATATTATAAAAAGCATTACAAGATGGAGCTGTAGAATGATCTTCAAGAAATCCGAGAGAATAATGTTTGTAATAGCATTGTTGATTTTTTACCAAGGTTTCGGACAAACATATGGAAAGAGGTTTCTTCACGAACAAGATACGGAGGCACAGCCAATCAATGATCAACTATTATCTCAGCCAGAATATGATCAGAATTTTTTTCTTGAGAAAGCGGTAAACCCGGATGAATATATTTTAGGGCCTGGCGATAAATTGGGAATATCGATCAGCACGGATCGAGTATTAAACTTTAATCTGGTAGTCAGTCCCACTGAGGAAATATTGATACCCGGAGTCGGATTAATCGACATTCATCAATTGTCCTTAACTGAAGCACGTAATAAGATTGCTACGTTCATTCAAAAAAATGCTTATCAAAATGCCCGAGTTGGTGTCGTATTAGCAAATATTCGTATTTTTAATGTGCAAATATCGGGAGCGGTGAATGAACCAGGGTTCTACAAAATAACTCCTGAAACAAGACTTCATGAGGTAATTGAAAAAGCTGAAGGTTTTCACCAACTGGCAAAGGAAATGGAGATTCAGATTATACAAGGTACCGATGAAAACTTAACAGTGAATTATTTGCAGTACATTCGGACTGGTGATTTGAAAAATAATCCAAAATTGAAAGAGGGGGATCAAATATTTGTTCCTTTTGCGAATATTAAAACTGATGGAATTGTTATTCGAGGATCCATAACAGGAAGTGGCTATGATATCATTGAAGAAGGAGAAACGCTTGAGTCCTTTCTGTGGAGAAGGGCAAAATTTAGTGAAAATGCCGATTTGGAGAGTGTGAAAATCACCCGAATTGAAAACGGTCTAGAAAAATATATCACAGTCTTTCCTGAAGATTTTAAGGGGACAGTATTACTGCCTGGTGATCAGATAGATATTCTTGGAGAAAGAGGAGTATCCGTAATTGGGTTTGTTCAAGCTCCGGGTGGTTATCGATATTTTCCGGGATATTCAACTTCTGACTATATTAGCTTGGCAGGTGGAAATACTGTTGAAGGGGATGCTGGAAGAGCGGTGATTAATCATCTTGATGGCAATACTGAAAAAGCAAAAAATGGAACTATTCGGCGGGGTGATGTTATTGTTGTGCCTCGAACGCGCCAAAATGTATTATTTGGGAATTCATCGATTTTACAGATAACAGTGTCAGTGTTTTCAATTGTGCTGACGTACATTGCAGCGACTAAATAATAGGATAATAAATGAAGAAAGAATTAGATTTATTAACTACTGTTAAAATATTATGGAATAAAAAGTTATTTCTTATTCTTAATGTTTTTACCATAACTTCAATAAGCATTATTATTAGTTTGTTCTTGCCAAAGTGGTACAAGTCCTCAGCAACAATTTTGCCTCCATCAGGAGACCAATCGCTATTTAGCCCAACTAATTTAATCGGAGGGATGGGGCTTGGAAATATGTTTGGAGATAATTCAGACACATTTCGATTTATATCAATTTTAAAAAGTAGGAATTTGAAACAAGCATTAATAACAAAATTTGATTTAGTAAAAAAATATAAAGTTGAGAATGATGAAGAAGCTTTTGAAAAGCTTGAAAATAATATGGAAGTTGATGTTGGGGAAGAAATGCAAATTCGACTCCATATTTGGGATAAAGACCAAGATTTAGTTGCCCCAATGGTAAATTATGCTCTTTCTTGTCTTGACAGTATTAATATTCAGATGAAAAACATTAATGCTAAGAATATGCGTGAATTTATCAGTACACGTATGGATGAAATATTTGATAGTTTAAAAGTATTGGAAAATGATATTAGCAGTTACATGGAAGAAAAAGGAATTTTAAGTATTGAAGACCAGGTAAGCGTGGGAGTTTTAAGTGCTGCTGAATTTAAATCTAAATT
>JAFGXZ010000144.1 GCA_016936335.1 Fidelibacterota bacterium | reverse complement strand
TATTTCCTGTGCTGCTGACGACCGTATAGGGTGCCTCCGGACATACGTAGATGAAATTCTGTTTTTTGAACAATCGCCAGAGCCGGGACATGCTCTCGGCATTTCCGGTATAACCATGCAGTCCGATTAACAACGGATACTCCTGGTCGGGATCGAAATCAGGGGGAACGTGAACCCGGCAGGGAATGAGCTTCGAAGCTTCAACGTAGAGAACTTTTCCGGTATTTTGGCTTGTATTTTTAATTTTTTCCATGCAATTAATAAAATCAGTATGATACCGGATATCCACAAAGTCAGTGTCTGCCATGAAATAGGAATAATCGGAATAACCGGCTTCGTGAGCCTTTTTGATATAGTAAACAGCCAATTCCGGTTCCCCGAGTCTGCTATAGCAACAAGCCAGATTGTACAAACTGATGACATCATCGGCATTAAACCGCAATGCAGCAATAAAATACCGGGCCGCATTCATATAATTTCCCTGTTGCAAATGGTTTAAGCCGATTTGATCATACTCCTGCCATTGAACATTCAGAAACGAGGTGACATCGCTGGTGAATGGATCAATCGTTTTCGGTTGCGACCAATCGATATTTGTACTGTCGATGACCTGAGAAAAAGTTACATAGGTACTAATACCAACGATTAGACTGATTAATCCAATGATATTTAGATATTTGAACTTCTTGGTCAAATTCTATTCTCCTGATGAGATATTTTTAGATCGGAAATCATCTATAAAATCAGTCCGAATACAATAAATATCCTGATTACCGTTTTGAACCTGCATCATTATTTTGGTAATTTCAGAATACTTCAATGGCGTAGGATCATCCTTTTGAGGATTCAATTGATTACTCGTAAAAAACAAAAGCTGTCCGTCTGCAGAAATTGAAGGGCTGAATTCGAAATACGGGGTGTTAACGATTTCACCCATATTTTTCGGTCGGGTCCATTCCTGATTTCCCTTATGGAAACTGACCCAGAGATCGCCACTGCCAATACCTTTACCCCGGCCATGGGTAGTGAATATGATATATTTTTCCTGCGGGTGGACAAAGGCATTGTACTCATCGGAGGACGTATTTATAGAATCTCCCAGATTCTGTGGTTCTCCCCATTGACCGGGTGAGATTTGTTCTGAAAACCATAAGTCCTCGCCACCAATACACTTATCGTTCTTTGAACAGAAATAGAGTGTCATATCTTCAGAAACCGACGGGTAAAATTCATTATATTGACTATTTACACGGGTACCCAGATTGACAGGAGCAGACCAGCCGGAGTTCTCTTTTTCAACAACCCAGAGATCAAAGTCTTTCGTTTCGTTTCCCTTGTCAATCGGACGGTTGGAAGAGAAGAAGAGGTAACTTCCGTCTGGCGAAAAACAGGGTTCAAGATCACTGTACTGTCCGGAAAAGGGCAGTACATTCGGTTTGGTCCAAATGCCTTTTACCAATTCGGTAAAAAGCAGCACGTACTGGTTCGCATATTTAAATGAGTATATCAGCATCTGGCCATCCGGTGACAATGCTGCATCCCGTTCATTAAATGGCGTATTGACCAGAAAAGGGAAGATGAGTGTGGGACTTTCAGAGGATATATTTGTTAAGTAATTGGCATAATAGGATTTTGTCTCCCATTTCGGACTGCAAGCAAACAGTGTCAAAAATAACAATAGACCGGGAATGAAATTTTGATTCATAGTGTGCCTCTTAAATAGTGCGGTGGATAATAGACGCAATGTTTTCCTGCCGTGTGCTTATCGTTGATTTATTACTAAAATATGCAGAATAGTTATTTTCAATAATCTGGATATCAGGAATATTAAAAGACTTACACTTGTTAATTAATTCATTCTGGATGTATTTTCCATAGCCCATTCCACGGTATTTTGGATGGATGATAACATCGATGATATAGGCATGAATGATACCATCGGATAAAATCCTGCCAAATCCAACCAGAGTGTCATTATCATACGCAGTGACCATGATGAAACTGTTTTCCAGGGATTTGTACAGTGTGTCAATATTCAGGTTATATTCCTTGAACCAGGGAGTCGTTTTGTACAGGTTGAAATAATCCTCTTTACCAGGCTTGGCGAAGCAAATCAGCATAACAGTTTTCCATCGGTTATCAACATAAAAAAAATCACAAATTTCGATTCAAAGATAAGAATATCAGCATTAAATAACTTACTCATAATCGACAAATGGTTACCAGCTTCGTTGAACGGTGCTGGAGGATTGACCGATTTATTATTTTTTTACATTTGATATTTTGCTCTGCTTATCACTATCTTTCAAATGAACAATATATTAATGGGTTTGAGCCAGTGGAAAAACCAACAATCTTAATTATCCGGACGGGCCACACGTACCGGGAACTCAGCGCCGAACAGGGTAACTTCGATCGTTGGATTGTAAATGCCGGACAGGATTTGACCGTGAATTGGAAAACTCAGAAAATCGAGTATGTCATTCCACAAGAGGTGGATAAATACCATGGAATTATTCTGACCGGCGCTCACGACTCATTGACAGCACCGTATCCTTTTATGAAGGGTATGGAACGGCTGCTGAATAAAATTATTGAAGAAAAAATCCCGACCCTGGGAATCTGCTTTGGCCATCAGATAATACATTTATTGCTGGGTGGTGAAGTAATCCGAAATCCGCTCGGACCGGAAATCGGCGTTTCTACAATAAACCTCAGCTTGGCCGGCATGGTGAATCCTCTGTTCCATGATTTGAATAATGCCAAACTGGAAGTGTACTCATCCCATTATGATATCGTCAGTTCTGTCGCCCGGAAGGTAACGACTCTGGCCTGGAATGATCAGACAGAGTTTCAGGCCTGCAG
>JAFGXZ010000143.1 GCA_016936335.1 Fidelibacterota bacterium | reverse complement strand
ATATCACCTCGAACGTGAAGCCGGGATTCAGGGGAAATATATCACCAAGGCGACCGCCACCATTGGTGGCGCTCAAACCAAGGCGTCCGGCCAGCCAATTGTAAATATTAGTATGAACAATGAAGGCGCTAAAATATTCTCCCGCTTAACCGGCTCAAATATTGGTAAATTTCTGGCCATTATACTGGATGATAAAATCTACATGGCTCCCCGACTCAGCGTTAAAATTCCAAACGGCTCGGCCTACATTGAAGGACTTGAGAGTATGGAAGAAGCCAAGAACCTGGCCATTGTACTCAGGGCCGGTGCATTGCCCGCTCCGGTTGACATTATGGAAGAGCGGACGATTGGTCCATCTCTCGGACGCGATTCTATCAAAACCAGCACCAAAGTCGGTCTGATAGGATTTGTACTCGTCATCGGATTTATGGTCGTTTATTATAAAGGCGCCGGTTTATTGGCTGATCTGGCCGTTCTGTTAAATTTCATTTTCGTTATGGCTATTCTAGCAACTCTGGGAGCGACCTTGTCCTTGCCGGGTATCGCCGGTTTGATTCTGACAGTTGGTATTGCCGTGGATGCCAATGTGCTGATTTTCGAACGAATTCGCGAAGAACTTGAACGAGGCAAAACCGTACGGGCGGCTATTGATGCCGGGTATAACCGTGCGTTCCGAACCATTTTAGACGCCAATGTAACTACCATGCTGACGGCTCTGATCCTGATGCAATTCGGTACCGGACCGGTTCGGGGTTTCGGGGTTACACTATTCTGGGGTATTCTCTGCAGTATGTTCACCGCAATTTTCGTAACACGCACCATCTTTAACTTTCGCACAGACCGGAAAATATTGAAAACACTAAGTATATAACTTCAGGAAAATAAAATGAGATTTTTTAAAGAAACCAATATTCAATTTGTCAAATTCAGTAAAACCGCGATTACCCTATCCTCTGTTTGCCTACTAATCAGCCTTTTATCGATTTTTGTACTCCGGGGTTTTAATCTGGGCATTGATTTCACTGGCGGTACGCTTGTTCAGGTTCAATTTGAAAAGCCAACATCGACCGGCGAAATCCGGAATGCCCTGGCTTCTGTCAATCTTCAGAATAGTGTCATTCAGAAATCCACCGGGATCAACGAATATATGATCCGGGTTGCCGAAATGAATAATGAGGAGGATGTCCCGACTCTGGTGACACAGGGTCTCAAACAAATACATGACAGCGGTTTTGAAATCCGAAAGACAGAAAAAGTCGGACCGAAAATTGGACAGGAGCTTCGTCGCAATACGATTTATGCAATTGTTTTCGCGATACTGGTCATTGGTGTTTACATTTCTATCCGGTTTCAGTTTCGATTCGCGATTGGTGCTGTTGTGGCATTGATTCACGATGTCTTGTTTACTCTGGGAATTTTTTCACTGGCACATCTGGAAATATCTTTATCCACTATTGCTGCATTCCTGACAATTGTCGGATATTCACTCAACGACACAATCGTTCTGTATGATCGTGTCAGAGAGGATATGAAAATCATGCGCTTTGATCCGATTGAATCCATTATCAATAAAAGTATCAACGAAACACTGAGCCGGACGATTATTACATCACTGACGACCTTTTTTGTTGTATTCGTGCTGATTTTTGCTACCGGTGAAGTTCGGGTGTTCGCAATCGCTATGATGATTGGCGTTGTCGTTGGTACCTACTCGTCCATTTATGTCGCCGGCCCGGTCGTCATCGCCTGGCAAAATAAATTCAATGCAAAAAAGAAATAATATTTGATCTTATAGAACCTTAAAAATGCCTCTGCATCAGGGGCATTTTATATTTTGGAGGAAAGCCATGTCGGTTACAGCCGTATTAGGTGCTCAGTGGGGCGACGAAGGAAAAGGAAAAATTGTCGATAATCTTTGTGAAAATGCCGACGTTGTCGCTCGGTTTCAAGGCGGTGCTAATGCCGGTCATACCATTAACGTAAAAGGCAAAGAAACAATTCTTCATCAATTGCCCAGTGGTATTCTTCGTGAAAAAGCAGAATGTATTATGGGCAACGGTATGGTTATCGACCCCGTTGGAATGGTTGATGAAATGAATCTTCTCCGAAACGAGGGCATCGCTATTGAGAACCGGATTCATGTTTCGCTCCTGGCTCATATAGTAACTCCGCTTCACAAACTCATCGATTCAAAATCAGAGACCTCCCTGGGAAAAAGCGCCATCGGTACCACCAAACGTGGAATTGGCCCTTGCTATTCCGATAAAATTAACCGTTGCGGCATCCAGGTCCGGGAATTGAAATCATTGGATCATGTTCAAGCGATCATCAATAAAAAAATTGAAACGTATTTGCAGAACCGAGTCATTAACCACGAAGAAATCACTTCCATAGCTGCCGATCTTGATGCCTTTTACAAATGCGTTCCTGAAGTATACACTTGCGCTGAAGACACATCATTGTTGATGCATGGGTATATTAAAAACGGGCGGTCCCTGTTGATTGAAGGTGCCCAGGGATCTCTGCTGGACGTTGATTTTGGTTCCTACCCTTTCGTGACATCTTCAAACACCACCGCCGGAAATATTGCCACGGGACTGGGAATCGGCCCGACCAACATTGACAGAATAATCGGGGTATATAAAAGTTACACGACCCGGGTTGGAGCTGGTCCATTTCCCACAGAACAACTGAATGAAACCGGTGATTATCTCCAGCAAACAGGGGGAGAAATCGGTGCTACAACAAAGCGAAAACGCCGTTGTGGCTGGTTTGACGCCGCAATTGGGGCCTATACTGCCCGCATCAACGGTTTTACATCGATTGCCATTACCAAACTTGATGTGCTTGATCATATGGAAGAGATACAAATCTGTACACATTATAAAAACGGCAATTTCCCCGGCATTGATCTCCAAATGGCTGTCCCGCAATACATCCGTATGCAGGGATGGCAACTGGATACCAGCACCGCCCAAACATTTGGTGACTTACCAATTGAAGCCCGGACCTATGTCAGGAAAATTGAAGAGCTTCTGGATACTCCACTTGAGTATGTTTCCGTTGGCAAAGAACGTGAGCAGCTGATCCATTTATAAACAATATTTCCGGTTAAATCGACAGATTTTGAAATATCGCTTTCGGTATCAACCAAAGATGTTCCTTATTTTCATTGATTTAGGGTGGTTTTTTTAATAAATTACGGCTTCGTTTTATGATAATTAAATTATTAATGGAAAACACACAAATATCTGTCCGGTTGATATTTGGCAGACAAATACACTTATCTTCACTCAAAATCGCTATCCTGCCGAATTACCGGATAAAATCATCTAATATTTATACAGTGAAAAACATTGCGTTCTGAATATTCCGACCCTCAAAAATTAATCGACGATGTGGAAATCGAACAAAGTGTTCGTCCGTCTGCCTTTTCTGAATTTATCGGGCAACATAAAGTCGTTGAAAATCTGAAGCTGTATATTCGGGCCGCCCGGGAGCGGGGCGAAGCACTGGACCACGTGCTTTTATTCGGACCTCCGGGATTAGGAAAAACGACACTGGCCAATATTGTCGCCAAAGAATTAAATGTCAACATCCGGACGAGCTCCGGACCGGTTATCGAACGCGCCGGCGATCTGGCCGGCATGCTGACCAACCTGCAGCACAGTGATGTTTTTTTCATCGATGAAATTCACCGCTTGAATAATGTGGTAGAAGAATATCTGTATTCCGCCATGGAAGATTACAATATTGATATTGTGATCGACAAGGGCCCCAGCGCCCGGTCCATTCAGCTCAACCTGGAGCCCTTTACACTAATTGGCGCCACGACACGTCTTGGCCATTTGACATCCCCGATGCGGGATCGTTTCGGGGTGGTTCTCCGCCTAGACTATTACACCAATGAAGATCTATTTAACATCCTGAAACGAACAGCAAAGATTCTGAACATTGAATTGATAACCGCCGGCGCCCGTGAAATTGCCAAACGCTCCCGGGGAACACCCAGAATTGCAAATCGTATTCTGCGACGGGCTCGGGATTATGCTCAGATAAAGGCTACCGGGGTCATTGATCAGGAAGTCGCCCGGCAGTCATTGAAACTACTTGATATTGATGAGCGCGGATTGGATGCCATGGATCGCGCTATTTTACTGACTATTATTGAAAAATTTACCGGTGGGCCGGTCGGCTTGAACAGCCTGGCGGTTGCAGTCGGTGAAGATTCCGAAACTATTGAAGATGTCTATGAACCCTATTTAATCCAAAACGGCTTTTTACAAAGAACCTCCCGTGGCAGGCAGGTGACCCCGGAAGCCTATAAATATTTTGGGCTGAAGATGACATCCAATCAACCATCACTATTTGAATAAAGGAGATTATTCATGAGACTATCCGATTTTGATTACGAATTACCCGAAGAATTAATCGCCAAATACCCGATTGAAAAACGCGATCATTCCAAATTAATGGTTGTAAATCGCAAGGATCAAAGTATTCAGCATAAACATTTCTATGATCTACCTGATTATCTGAACCCCGGCGATCTGCTCATTGTCAATGAAACAATGGTCTATCCAGCCCGACTTTGGGCAATCAAGGATCGGACCGAAGCAAAAGTCGAAGTCTTTTTACTGCGTGAACTGGAAAATAACCTTTGGGAAGTCATGGTCAAACCCGCACGTAAAGTACGGATCGGCAACAAACTCACCGTCGCTGACGGTGTTCAGTGCGATGTTATTGACAATACTGTTTCAGGTGGTCGCGTCGTCCGGTTTAACGACATATCCCAGCAGGATCTTTATGCCCTGATTGACAAAATCGGACAGTCACCATTACCGCCCTATATTGATCGTGATCCAACCCCAATTGATAAAATCAAATATCAAACCGTTTATGCTAAGCGTCGCGGCGCTGTAGCGGCACCCACCGCTGGACTGCATTTTACAAAAGATTTGATCGATAAAATTAAAGCCAAAGGTGTGAAAATCCGCCCCATCGTTCTACACATCGGTCTTGGAACCTTTCGCCCGGTAACCGTTGAGGATTTATCCCGGCACAGAATGGATTCCGAATACTATGAGGTTTCCGCAGAAACTGCCATCGCCATTAACGAAACCAAAGCCCGAGGTAAACGGGTAATCGCTGTCGGAACCTCCGTCGTGCGAGCCCTGGAAACCGTAACAGTATCCGGCTTTCAGGTCAGTCCGCGAAAGGGTTGGACTGATAAATTCATCCATCCACCCTATGATTTTAAAATGGTGGATATCCTGGTCACCAATTTTCACCAACCCAAATCGACCCTTATAATGCAGGTTGCTGCATTTGCCGGCCTCGATCTGGTATTAAAAGCCTATAATGAAGCTACAAAAAAGAAATATCACTTTTTCAGTTACGGTGATGCAATGGTAATCCTATAGAAGATTCCCATGAAAACAGTCAGTGTAATCATCGTGGCGGCCGGGAGTGGAACCCGGATGAATTCAAGCACCCCAAAACAGTTTCTGAGATTGGGGAGGCATACTGTTTTATTCCATTCTATTCATCGCTTTTTACTATTGCCATCCATACTTGAGATCATTATCATTGGTCCATTGGACTATCTAAATTCCAAATTTCTACAGGATTCCATTCCAAGATCAACATCTGTACCTATTCGGATAATTGCCGGCGGCAGTCAACGTCAGGAATCGGTAATAAATGGTTTAAATGCCGTAAGTTCTGACGCTTCAATCATCTGTATTCATGACGGGGTTCGACCTTTGGTTCGCCCCGATCTAATTCAAAAAAGCATTGATCTTTGTGAAAAATATGACGGTGCTATTATTGCCGCCCGATCAATCAATACTCTGAAAGAGGTGTCCGCCGGAACCGTTGTCCGCACCCTTGACCGAAGCTCTATCTGGCAGGCACAAACCCCTCAAACATTTCGAAAAACAGTGATTAAAAAAGCATATGAACATGCTTTTAATAATAAATTAAATGCTACTGATGATTCAGATTTTGTTGAAGCGATAGGCGGAAGTGTTGCCATTGTTGAAAACACATCCTGGAATCTTAAAATAACCAGTCCCGATGATTTAATAATTGCCCAGGCTTTGCTTGAAAAGGAAATGTCATGAAACGGTTTAACATACGTGTTGGTCTCGGAATAGATGCTCACGCTTTCACCGCTGGTCGTCCTTTAATTCTCGGAGGAATTGGTATTCCGTTTGAAAAAGGCCTGATAGGGCACTCCGATGCTGATGTTGTCATCCATGCCATTATGGACGCCCTGCTTGGAGCAGCCAGCCTCGGTGATATCGGGTCACATTTTCCCGACACCGATTTGCAATATGCCAGTATATCCAGTAAACTATTGCTCGAAAAAGTCGTGACATTAATTGAAGATAGGCACTATTATATTGGCAATATTGATATAACGGTGATCGCCCAGAAACCCAAGATTAATCCCTATATTGCAGAAATGCGAAACGCCTTGGCGCCTTTGTTGAAAATCCCGGGAGACGCTATTTCAATTAAAGCAACAACAACAGAAAAAATGGGTTTCACAGGACGTGAAGAGGGCATTGCTGTTTTTGCAACTGCATTGATCGGATTCTAATGGAAACATTTCTTGAGAGTCTCCTTTCCTATAACTTTCTATTTATTTATTCAGCATTATTTCTATTTATATTTTTAGAAAACACCGTCCCATTTGTTCCGGGTGACGCCGTATTGGTTTTTGCGGCATATCTCAGCGGAAGAGGAACCTTATTTCCGGTACTAACATTTTTTATAACCGTATTTGCATCTTTTATCGGATTCTCATTTATTTTTTTACTAAGCCGCTACTGGGGACGGGATTTATATAATAAATTACCTTTTCGGGTAACCCGGGAAAAAACCATAAAATATAAAAACCTTTTTCAGCGTCATGAAACCTGGTCGCTTATTATCGGGCGAATTATTCCGGGTAGCCGACTGTTTTTGTCTGCAACTGCCGGTATTATGGATATATCAATTATTAAAGCATCAATTTTAACAAGTATTGGAATTCTTATCTGGAACAGCATAATCTTCCATTCTGGTATGCTGCTGGGAGCAAACTGGGAAATCGTGAAAAATGTACTTATTGAATATTCAACAATTGTCAATGTCCTGTTGATAAGTTTGATTCTGATTGGGATTGCCTGGAAATTATATTTACCAGTTCTGCGAAAAAAGCATGAGTAATCCGTCTTTTTCTATTCGGTCAAATGCAAAAGTTAACCTCTGCCTGAGAATTACTGACAGGCTGGAAAATGGTTATCATTCAATCAGTTCGCTTTTTCAGGAAATTGATCTGCATGATACCCTTACATTCACCGAAGCCAATGATTTTTCATTAACCAGTAATGATACATCTATTCCCTGTGATTCGCGTAATCTGTGCAGCATCGCCTATCAAAAAATGAAATCTCTGGCCCCGGATTCCAACGATTGGCATATTCACTTAAAGAAGCGAATTCCGGTTGGTGCCGGTCTTGGTGGTGGTAGTTCAAATGCCGCGACGGTTTTAAAATTTCTCAATTATCACTGGGATATCCAGCAAAATCAATCAGAACTGATCCAAATCGCCAGCCAAATTGGGGCCGATGTGGCATTTTATATACGGGGCGGCACTCAGCTAGCCGAAGGAATCGGTGATATTTTATCGCCATTGAATCTGCCCGAAACCTTTGTACTTTTATTGATTTTTCCGCCAACTTATATCTCAACTCCCTGGGCTTATCAACAATTCAACTTGACAAAGCGAAAAACTGGGTATAAATTTCGTGACCTATTTGAATCCGGCAGGATTCACTGGGAGTTGTTTGAAAACCAATTTGAATCTGTTGTTTTTCCAGCATATCCAGAAATCGGCGCCATTAAATCCCAGCTCCAACAAGCAGGAGCCATTTATGCCGGTTTGTCGGGAAGCGGTTCGACTGTGTTTGGAACATTTATTAACAGGCATGAGGCAGAAATTGCCCGGCAATTGTTTATAAACGACGCAAGCTTCATATCTCTTCCCATCATTCAATAGAAAAACAGCGCAATATATTCGGGGATCGTCCAACGGCAGGACTGCGGCCTTTGGAGCCGTCAATCTTGGTTCGAATCCAAGTCCCCGAGCAAGTTTAATTTTAAGAAGGAATTATGGATATTAACGCACGAGTATTTTCAGGCCGGGCAAATCCCAATCTGACCCGGGAAATCAACGAAATACTGGGTCTTACGCCGGGTAAAATATCAATCAGTAATTTCAGCGATGGTGAAATTTGGTTACGCTTCGAAGAGAATATTCGGGGCGCCGATGTATTTATTGTCCAGCCCACCAATCCTCCTGCAGAAAACATTCTCGAGCTGTTGTTGATTCTGGATGCCGCCCGGCGCGCTTCCGCCAAGCGGATAACGGCCGTTATTCCTTATTACGGATACGCCCGCCAGGATCGCAAGGATCAGCCCCGGGTACCCATATCTTCTCGTCTGATTATGGATGAAATCGTCAATGCCGGCGCTGATCGGATCGTGGCTATGGATCTGCATTCATCCCAGATACAGGGATTTGTGAATATTCCTTTCGACCATCTCTATGCAAAAACGATTTTTATTGAACCGCTTAAAAAGTTAATCGCCGGGAAAAAATATACCATCGTTGTTCCCGATGTGGGTGGTATTAAATTTGCCCGCTCCTACGCTCAGATACTCGGTCTGCCTCTCACAATTATAGACAAACGCCGCCCACAGCCCAATAAAGCTGAAGTCATGAATGTCATCGGCGAGAGTCAGCTGGAGCATGTCCTTTTAATAGACGACATGATTGATACCGGCGGCACCATCGTTCAGGCCGCAGAATTATTAAAGAAAAATGGCGCCAAAACAATTACTGTCGCCGCAACTCATGGCCTGTTCTCGGGCGATTGTATTCGTCGGTTGACAGAATCGGCCGTTGACAAAATTATCGTTACAAACAGTCTTTCGATCCCGGAAGAACGGATGTTTCCAAAACTTGAAATTGTCTCCGCATCACCAATGTTTGCCGAGGCAATCAAACGTATACATAATGAAGAATCTATTAGCTCACTTTTTGATTTTTAAACACTAAAGGAGATTTGAATGGCTAACTATAAGTTAAACACACAACTACGCCCTGACATTCATAAAAGCGTAAACAAACAACTGCGTAAAGATGAAAAAATTCCGGCTGTCTATTATTTTCACCGGGAAGATCCCGTCCCATTATCTGTTGATTTAAAAGAATTACGGACAATCATCCATTCCAACGCTCATATTATTGAACTGCATATGGGTGATAAAAAACATATCTGTATTCTCAAAGATCTTCAGCATGATCCCGTAACCGATGAAATTATCCATGCTGACTTCATGGGTATTACCCTTAAAGAAGATATCACCGTCAACGTGCCGATTATTGTTGAGGGCTCGGCCATTGGCGTCCGTGATTTTGGCGGTGTGCTGGCTCAGCATCTGTGGGAAATTGAAGTAAAATGTAAGGCCACCCACATACCGGATAATTTCACTGTCAATGTCAGCGACCTGAACATTGGTGATTCTATTTTCGTATCTGATCTGAAGGCTGAAAACTTCGAAATTTTAACCCCGGCTAAAAGTTCTATCGTTTCCGTTGTAAAAGCAACCGGTATGAAGATTGAAGAAGGCGCCGAAGAAGCTGAAGAGACCGAGGAAGATGAAGAAGATAAAGCAGACAAAGAATAATATCACCGAATGATAATGAATGACCAGCTTCTTTTCAAAAATAAGACGGCAGCCATCCGAAGATATAACAAAGGCAATTATGGGACTCGGTAACCCCGGAACGGAATATGCAAATAACCGCCACAATTTTGGTTTTATGGTAATTGACCATATTGCCGAAGCCAGGCGCTTGCATTTTCGTTCGGGCGGGAAATCCTATCTCTGGTGTCAGGATTTGGTATCCTTAAATGGCAACAATACTACCATCTGTTTATCAAAACCACTTACCTATATGAATAAAAGTGGTGTGGCTGCCCGCCAATTACTGGAACATTTTTCTTTGTCCCCGGAAAAGATACTGGTTATTTATGATGATATCGATTTGCCGCTGGGGCGTATCCGCCTACGCAAGAGTGGTTCTCCAGGGGGGCATAATGGGATAAAATCAATCACAGACTATCTGCAGACTCAAGACTTTCCACGTCTCCGGCTCGGAATTGGCCCACAATGTGACAGTATTCCGGCCGAAGACTTTGTGCTGGAAAACTTCACCAAGGCCGAGCAAAACATTGTTGACAAGGTACTGGACATTAGCGCCGAAATTATACTGGCATATCTTTCTTCTGATTTCGATAGTATCATGAATAAGTATAACACCATTGATCTTCGTGAAACAAAAACGGGGAATGCATGATCATGCTGGAAGCATCAATGAACTGGGTATATCTCACAATTTTTACAGGATTTATTGCCTTGGTATTCGCCTTTTTTAAATCTTTATGGATTTCAAAACAGGATACCGGCAATGATACCATGCAGACAATTGCCAGACATATTCGCGAAGGTGCAATGGCTTTCTTATATCGAGAATACCGGGTACTCCTGATATTTTTACTGGCCGTTGCCGGGCTGCTATTCACAGCAAACTCCGGTGCGAACCGGCTTGTCGCTCTGTCTTTCCTGATTGGCGCTAGCTGTTCCGGTCTTGCCGGTTATGTAGGTATGCGGATCGCCACGCTGGCCAACGTCCGTACCACCCAGGCCGCCAGAACCGGTTTAAATGAAGCGTTAAACGTTGCGTTTTCCAGCGGTTCTGTGATGGGAATGAGTGTTGTTGGTCTGGGATTAATTGGCCTTGCCGGTCTTTTTGCATTATTAATAAAGATATTTGGTAATTCGATTGCCAGTTTGGACGATGTTGTATTGCCGATACTCAGCGGTTTCAGTTTTGGTGCCAGTTCCGTTGCGCTGTTCGCGCGGGTCGGGGGTGGAATTTATACCAAAGCGGCCGATGTTGGCGCAGACTTGGTTGGAAAAGTCGAAGCCGGTATTCCAGAAGATGATCCCCGGAATCCCGCAACAATTGCCGATAATGTCGGCGATAATGTCGGCGATGTCGCTGGAATGGGTGCTGATCTTTTTGAAAGCTATGTCGGATCAATTATCGGAACTATGGTGCTCGGTACCTTATTCGGACTTAATCTGGTCATTCTTCCTTTGGCGCTTGCCGGTCTGGGAATCATCTGCTCACTGGCTGGAACATTCATGGTAAAAACACGAGAAGGTGGCGATCCACAAAAAGCATTAAACAGAGGAACCCTGGTTGCCGATGGCCTGATGTTATTACTGATCTATCCGGTAACAAAACTGTTTTTACCCGAGACCCTTTCGGTGGGGAATTTAACATTGAATGCCTTTGATATCTGGCTGGCGACTTTGACGGGGCTCATTGCCGGATTCGCGATCGGTACGATTACCGAACACTACACATCAGAGTCCCGAAAGCCCACCCAATGGATCGCCAAACAATCGCTCACCGGTCATGCTACAAACATCATCGCCGGTTTAAGCCTGGGTATGTTGTCAACAATGTTGCCTACCCTTTTCATCGCCGGTGCAATCATGATTGCCTACAGTATTGCCGGTCTATATGGCATCGCCATTGCCGCACTCGGCATGCTGTCGACAACCGGCATTCAACTAGCTATCGATGCTTATGGCCCGGTAGCGGATAATGCCGGTGGCATTGCCGAAATGTCCATGCTTGGCCGAGATGTCCGTAAACGTACCGACAAACTGGATGCGGTTGGAAACACCACAGCGGCTGT
>JAFGXZ010000013.1 GCA_016936335.1 Fidelibacterota bacterium | reverse complement strand
CCCATATAATTGAAAGCACCCACTGCGCGAATTTCATAGGGTGTATAATCTTTCCAATTATCCATATCACGACGATTTTTAAAAAAAATATAATATCGTTCAAATGTCTCAGCACCACCATGACGAAGCATCTGCTTCCATTCACCAACCGGCCATAAACCTATCGTTGTCGATGTTGCATCAAAATCACCTAATTCAGCACAACCTGGAATATAATCGATATTATACCGTTGCCGCGTACAATCAATTGATATATAAAGATCTATCCTGAATTCATCTAACATCTTACGATAAGTTACAAGATTCTCATTATCCTCTAAAATATTTGCAATTTCGACAGCGTCCTTTAAACCTTTCAGAGTAAAAAAATCATCCCAATAACTATGCCGCGGTTTATCCATATAACCTTCATGTGAAATACTTTCCGGCATTAATCCGTACAAACATGCCAGGGAATCATTTCCTGACCGAAAATAATCTGTCCTGCGTGATTGGCGCTGTTGGTCGATATATTTCACCGCTTTTTGGACATGAGGATATTGCATTTTCAGAAATTCTGTATCGTGAGTAAATCGATAATATTCTGCAACCGCCAGAATATACTGACCATGGCTATCATTTTCAGGAACCGGGTCAGGGCCACGGTAATCCACTACACAAGGAATTTTTCCGGATTCAAACTGATATGAGCTATACCATTTAATAAATTGTCCTGGTTCTTCTGTCAGGCCACTTCTCATTAATGCAATCGATGTTAAAGTCCCATCTCGGATCCAGCTGCGTTCATATGAACGGCTACCGGGCTGTATTCCGTACCCATCTCGGTTAATCAGGATATAGGCGAGGTTTGAGCGATAAACATTTAGGTATTTATTTGCAGATGAAGGAAGATCAAATGAGACAGAATTCAGCTTTTTAGTCCAGACACTATCCATTTCCTGCATCGCCATTTTAAAAGCACCTGGCATTATGTAATCCGCGTAATGTTGATCATTATTATAAAGCGGTACCCGAATTACAATTGTGTCCGGGTGATTAGCCATAAGTTTATATTCGATTGCAAAGGATGCTAATCCTAGGGAATCACAAACTCGATTGCATCGGTTTTTTTCACTATTAAGTAGTTCATCAAGTCCAAGACCTTGCAGATGATTGAATAATTCAACATCCCTAAAGCCAGGCTTAATATGAATCTGTCGCATTTCATTAATACACAAAATGTTATCTTTATATTCTAAAAAATATATTGGTGAAAATCCACCTGCTTTTCCCAAGCTCTGGTAATCAGGATTCACCTGAAATGGCCGACCTATTATAAGCAAACAACATTTCTCTGAATTGATGGCTTTTGGCGTAAACACATACTGGATAAGTAATTGGGACTCACCCGGTTTTCCATAAACTAGCCCGCTCTCTTTTAAAATAAATTGGGGATGCTCCCATATGACATTGGGAACCGGTAAATATCCATTTTCCAAAGTCTGCATGATTGTCACATCTGCCCAATTGATTATTTCATCTCCCAACACAATTACCGGTTCCAGCAGAAATTCTCGATTGCCAGTCTCAACCTGACCATCTGTATTGATTAAGGCTTCCTGGTCATCATCAAAATTTCCAAAAATAGTCCAATATGACGCCTGCGAATACATGTATCGCGGATAGTTCCCGAAATCTGATTCGCCAATCCGTTTTTTCAGCCAGTGATTCATGTCAGATGACACAATAGGATCAATGAATTCGATTTCCTGTATACTTCTTTTCCTTGAACGTTGTTTTTTTATTACTTCTATTCTTACAAAACGGGTTTCTAAAAATCCAAAACGAGTCCATGTAATCCCTAAATTTTCAATATCATCACCCAGACCTTCAAACCATTCATTACCATTTTTAGAAAATTGTAACCGGTAATGTCCTCCAATACAGTCCCGGTTCCAACTGATTTTCATTCCTCCGAGTTCGACCAGTCCGGTTAAATCAATTTCAACCGTTTCTTTACAAAATAAATTTCGTGCATCCTTATAAGTGTATTTGTTATCGAAAAATCCATGATCATCTACAACTTTATCATTAATTTTAATTCTTGCCTGAATTTCATCCAGTGCGATCGATTGATATGATTCAAGATATAAATTATCAAACCATAATGTTCCCGAACCACCTTCCATAGAAGAGATAATGATCTGAATTTCAGCACTTTGGTAAAGGTCGTGATCTTGAGCCGGTCCCCAGGCAAACTGGATTTCCCGTTTCCGCGCAATAAATTCCTGATGTTCAGCAGGCGGTTGCATATTTCGTACAATTTTCCACCATACATTTTCGCCAGTATCATCTATAAGTTTGAACTCAAAATTGTTGTTTGCACCCTCTCCCCGAATTCCCATTCGAAAGCGATAATTTTCAGGATATTGCAGATCAATCTTCCGGGCAATTCCACCATATCCTGCCCCTGACTTAAAATGATAATCCAGGCGAAGTAATGTCTGTCCGTCTGAAGTCGATTCAGTCGATAATGCGATTTCAACATCTTCACTGGCGACCGGATGCCAAATAGTATTATCTTCAAACCTGTCAATAAACAAGGTTTGAGCAGTTAAACAAGAACCTGTTATCAAAATCAGGAAAAGTTTATACTTTGCTGTAATTGTCATTAATTATCATTCTTTAACACTTCCCAACATAATTCCATGAATATAGTATTTTTGCATAGCGAGAAAGACAATAAGCACTGGCAAAATTGTAATGACCGCGCCGGCCATCATCAATTCCGTATCCTGTGCATGTTCACCCATCAGATTCGCCAAAGCAACTGGTAAAGTGTACATCGAATCACCGGTCATTACTATTAACGGCCAAAGAAAATCGTTCCAGGAACCCATAAATGTAAACAACGCCAGCGTCACCAGGATCGGTTTTGCTAAAGGTAATATCAAGCGTAAATATATATATAAATCCGAAGCACCATCAATTCGCGCCGCTTCAATCAGACTATCCGGAATGGACATAATATACTGGCGAATCAGAAATATTCCGTAAATACTGGCCATACCTGGAATAATAATTCCCCAGTAAGTATTGACTAATCCCATTCGGTTCAACATTAAAAATAGGGGCAGCATGGTTACTTGCGCCGGAATTACCATTGCAGATAATAGCAATTTGAATAATTTATTTTTTCCGGGAAACCGGTATTTGGCAAAAGCATAACCGGCCATGGAATTAAACAGTAAAGAGATGAACGTCACAGAGACAGCCACAATGATACTATTAAAAAAATACCTGACAATATTCATCTGTTGGAATAAGCGTTGATAATGTTCCCAAGTCGACGTTTTGGGGAAAAATCGCGGCGGAAACTGATTTGCACCACCTTCAGGCATTATTGAAGCCAAAAGCATCCAGATAAAAGGCGCCAGAGTAATAATCACTGTTAGAAACATAAGCAGATACAATCCGTACTTTTGGTATGGTTTGTTATATTTCATATCGTTTCTGAATCCGCAGTTGAATCAAGGTTATAATCAAAATGATTCCAAACAGAATAAAGGCGATCGCTGCCGAATACCCCATTCGCCAGAATTTGAAGCCCTCTTTATACATCATCAAGACAATGCTCAACGTACTGTTCAGCGGACCTCCGTCAGTCATTACATAGGGTTCGGCAAAGAACTGGCAATATCCGATCAGCGTTGTAATCGTAATAAATCCGGTGGTCT
>JAFGXZ010000142.1 GCA_016936335.1 Fidelibacterota bacterium | reverse complement strand
GATAATTACCACGAATTACCAATTGAGCTTAACTATTATATCGATTCATTAAATATTGTCTCAAATATTATCATTTCATATCGTTTACGTGCCTTTACATTAATTGATACGTCTGATTATTCAGAGATAATGGCCTATTTCGGTTCTGAAACGATGCCGACAAACTTTTCAGGGAAACAGATCGATTCAGAGAACTTCTTGCTGACTTGGACAGATAACAGCATTGGGGAAGAGTCTTTTGCACTTGATAAAAAAACAGGCAACAAAAACTGGATTTTATCATATAAAACAATTGCTGCCAATCAGACCGAATATGTTGATAAAGCCGCTTCCAGTGATTCAATCTCGTATCGCATTTCAGCAGCATCGGGAAAAAGTTTCTCACAGCGTACTTCCGATATGGCATTAAAACTTGGTTCTTTAAGTCTTGATAATTTATACTTCGGCAGTGATCATACTTTTGAAATAATAACCTGGAATGTTCAGAATTTTCCCCGCCGAAACGGAGCGACAATTACCAGTCTTGCTGAAGCGGTTAATTCTTTAGATGTCGACATAGTCGCACTTCAGGAAATTGAATCCAGCAGTAGTTTCAATTCGCTTGTAGATTCTTTGACGAATTATCGAGGATATAAAGCCAATTCGGCCTATGCTGATTTAGATCTTGCGGTTCTGTATAATACAACGTCCGTTACGATCGATTCAATTTATGAAATTTATCCACGTGAGTATTCGGCGTTTCCACGACGGCCATTAGTAATGCATTGTCAATGGAAAAATATTCCCCTTGTAATTATTAATAACCATTACAAATGCTGCGGTGATGGCGTAATTAATCGAGCTGATGACGACGATGAGGAATATCGTCGTTTCCGGGCCAGTGAATTACTGGTCAACTATATCCAGGAGCACCTTGCGAATGACTGGCTTATTCTCGTTGGTGACTTTAATGATGAAGTTACTGATAATCAAAGTAATAATGTATTTCAGCCATTTATAGAACTTAGTTCAAGTTTTAAAATAAGTGACATGAGTATTGCAGCTGGCAATAGTTCTCTTTGGTCCTACCCAACATGGCCCAGTCATATTGATCATATAATTATCAGTGATGAATTATTTGATGAATTTGAAGATAATTCATCTGTAATTCAGACAATCTTGATAGATCATTATTTCAGCAGTGGATGGAATGAATATGCATTAACAATATCTGACCACCGACCGGTGGGATTAAAGTTCAGGTTTATACGTACGCTTCACTGACCGAGTAAATACGGAATTCTCGCTAAAAACCGATCCTTATTCAGAAAGAATTGACTTGGGGAGCATCTCTCAACATTAATTGTTGCCGAGTTAACTTGTGTCAAATCCACGGGAATTACATATTGTGTTGAATCGGCTTCAATATCAGAAAAAATTAAAAGTTTATAGCCGCCTCTTTTCAAACTGCCGAATATAACGGTATCCATGTCAGTAATATTGGATTTATGTTCTATTTGACGCAGGTTTTCTTCAAGTATCCGATTCACCGGTTTAATGATTGCTTCGTCCAGATATTCCGATGCCCGTTCGGAGTACACATCGAAGGCAATTCCGATGGTTTCCAAATCCCGTTCAAGACTGACCAATCTTTGTTTGCATTCAGCGGTACTGGCGCTGAACATGGATATAACGGAATCGACTTCTATTGTCATCGCTTCCTGAAGCATTTGATTCAGGCCACCGGGATAGGTTGCAATGGAATATTGAAGCGGAATATTGTTACTGAGGTCAAAATTGATATTGAAAATATGATTCTGATTCGGTTGTAAAAATACCGAGTATTCCTTATGGTTAATAATAATGTTATCCTTGTATTTAACGGACATTACAAGTCCCCAGATATCCTCATTGCCGTTATTATTTAAATTGGCAGCTAGCTGCCAGACATCACCGTATTTTGCTATTTTGACCGGCGATGCAATCACTTTTGAACAGTATTCAATCGGAAGTTGTTGCATCAATGTTGAACAATTTTCAGACGTAGAAGTCAATTCCCTGGAAATCGAATTGTAGGCAGATTTGAGTACTTTCAAACTATCGCTTATTGATAATAGTTTTTTTCGGAAATAAGCACCATTACGAATTTTAACATTTTCTATGGCTGTGTATTCTTCGGATGACAACAGGTAGATTTGTATTGGATTTTTTTGACTGACGAATCGACTTTCCGGTACAATTACTGAGACGGATATTTCAGGAGTGCAGGAAATGGCAATTAGCAGAATTGAAAATAAAGCGGTTTGTTTAACAACATTGAATAATTGCGTCATTCTTAAAATTCCCCAATTGTTGTCAAAAAGATAGCAGAGTTTATTTGAACATGCAATTATTAATTTTTAAAGTAGGGTTTTAAAGTCATACTAAGAACAATTGCAAAATATTTAAAGATGATTTCCTTCGACATATCCAATTCAAATACCGGCTCAAGGAAATCGCAAACAAGCACCGATTTGACAGATTCACTGATATGAAGCGGAATCGCGATTGCTCCGGGTGTATCCAGTTTTTGCCATATTCGACGGATATCCCGTACCTGACGATCCAGTTTTGTTGTAAATACTATTTCATCATCAATAATCGCCGTTGCTCCGAGACTGTTACGATTATAGTCATGATCAAAAAAGGCCAAATCCTTGGTCTCCTCATTGAAAGACAAAATGCATTCTAGTGTCGATTTATCCTCAGATACTTTATAAATACGGGGAAACCGAAAATGGAACTGCCGGCATAGTAGAAATACGATTTTCTGCTGAATTTCAGAAAAATCACCGGTCATTGTATCACTCATCTCCTTTAAGCGTTTCACGACGTTACCATAAATCTGGTATAAATCTTCCGCTTCAGGATAGGAGATTGAACAGATCATTCCGGAATACTCATACAATATGTGCTGAGGAAAAAATTCCAGCACCACATCCTTACTGGTACCATCAGGATATAAAAAAGTGGACTCAAACTTTTCAGGCGCTAATGTCTCGGCAACATTCCGGAATGTCGGGGCTATTTTCTTGGTAAATCGATCATCAAAATACTTTAAAAATGAGAGTGACTCGATGTTTCTCTGCCTTATTTTCAACATGTGTTCGCCAGCAAGATTGATACTTTTAATTTTTCCATCATAGTTTACTTCTATGACACCGATGGTCCCTTTAGCCATAATGGCCTCTTTGAGTTCCTTGGAATAAGAAAAATATTCCTGAGAAATGTATTCGCTGATTACTTGAATCAATATGCTATGAATGATTTGAGGAATTCTCATTCTCACTTTGTCCGGCGTTGTTTTATCTCTCGGACCGTCTAAAGTCAATACAGCCACCGGACGGGCCTTATAGTAAAGTGGGGCATAAAGAAGATCCATGGGATGCCATTGATCCTTTGTGTCAATTGGTATTTCAGTTGACAATCCACTGGATACAATTGTTCTGGCGCGGATATCCCGCCAGGGCATGTAATAAAAAGTTGCCAAGCGATATCGTTCAACGAGTGAGCTAAGCAGTTCCTTCCGTTTTGCAGGATTTAACTTTTTCTCTTCGGCGATCTTTATCAAATCATTTGAATACCCGGAATAGAGGGTTTTTTTAGTTTCATATTTGTTATTTAAAAAGGATAATGTGACCCGTTCCCAGCCACTTTTCCTTAATGTATCCAGTAGCACCTGGCACTTTTCATCTAATGTTTCGTAAACCCTGATAAGGTTGAAGTTAGATGCCAATAATTCTAATATTTGTGCATCGCCCGCCATTTTATTTCCGTAAATCGTCAATATTTGATTTGATTGATGTAAGCATGTGGTGAAATCTATCAAATTTAAACTTTCGTTACAAGTCACATCTAAGAATTTCATCTAAATTATTGGATGTTAATGCCTGGCATACTAATTTTTCATAGTGATTTTCTATTCTAATGATAGATTTAGTGATGATTATCACGTTTTTTTTCAGCGGAAATTATGTAATGACAACTGAAATGCTTTAAATTAATCAAGAAAGATAATCGATAAATTGAGGGAAAATGATGGCACACAGGATAGGTTATTTTTATATATTTCTTTTTCTAATATTCGGAGGGGTAACTGCTCAGGAAACTTTCGAGGTTATCAATCCCGATAGCTCTGTCAAAGCGGAATCAACGGATCAGTATAAAAAGGACACAAGCTCGATAAAAGTCACACAAGTACCGATTACACCAAAGACTGCTGTTGCTGTTCTTGAACTTGATCCTAATGGTGTTTCTGATTCGGAAGCAAAAGCTTTATCGGATCGGCTTCGAATCGAAATATTTAACGCTGGTGTTTTTGAGGTTATGGAACGGGATAAAATGAATCGTATTCTGGATGAAATGCAATTTCATCTGAATGATTGTACGACAGATGAGTGTGCCATTGAAATTGGGCGATTAATCGGTGTAAGGAAGATAATCGCCGGATCAATCAGTAAAGTAGGTGAATATTTTACTGTCAGTGCCCGTCTGATTGACGTTGAAACCAGCAAAATTGAAGCAACGGCGATTGAGGATGTCGAAGGCACACTTGGATTAGTTCTGACAAAAGCAATGCCTTCGATTGCCCGAAAAATCTCAGGCAAAGATGGAATTGACATTCACGCCGGACTAGGGAAATCATCAGTGACTATCACCGTCGAACCAGCTTATTCATCACTTTACATCGATGGCAAGTATCAGGGTGAATCACCATTAAAAATTGAGCTTGCACCAGCCTCAGAATACGTTTTAAAAGTCGAGAAGTCTGGATATGAATCTCTGGAAAAACGGTTTACTCTATCCAAATCACAGCAATTAGATATGAATATCACCCTTTCAAAAATTGTTGAGCCTCAAGTGATTATACAGGAAAAGAAAAAAGAAAAACGATCCATTTCAAAGGGTTTCCGATTAAAATATATTACAACCGGTTGTCAGGATAAAATTAACACTCAGATTACAACTATGAATGCCTATATCAATGACCACGTTCAGCTTTTTGAAGAAAGTGTTCAACCTGGAACTAATTTTCCGAGCATTAAGTCATTTAATGGAATTGAAGTTTACAATTCAAGCTCTGTCGAGGATAATATCGGTTTTGAATTTGGTTTAGGTCTCTACCGTGCTGATCTCGATGACTGGTTTTCAAATATCGGTGATGGAAATAGTCAAGGGTATAATATGGTTACCTGGAGCCCTCAGATAATGCTGAACATGAGAATTGCACCAATCCGATACCCGCTTTTTTACCCGTTTTTCGATGTTGGTTTTGGTTATAATCTGCTTCTTATGAATGCCTTTAATGATGAAGTGTCTCTCGGTGGTCCTATGTATCAGTCGTGGGGGTTCATTTATGGAATTGGCTTTGAGATTCGACCGGTTAAATTATTTGGTATTGCAATCGAATGGAACCGAAAAACTATGGATATGCAATTAATGGACGTAGATGAAGTCAGTGATAAATTCAAAGATTATGAACTTGATGCCATTGATTTAACCGGGAACAGGATTGGTATTTCAATGAATTTCTATTATTAAAATCCAGTCAAATATTATCATAGCGGTTTGGTAAAATCCATACCGCTTTTTTTTATTTTAAAAACAGCACTTTTTGAGATCCGGAGTATTTGTCAGAATTCATCCGGACAATATACAATCCCGATGAAAGTTCTTTACCTGATCTATCGGTTCCATTCCAAATCCAATGATATTCGCCTGGATGATCATGTTTATTTCTAAATATATTGACTTTTTTGCCCAATAGATTATAGACCTGGATGGTCACATCCTGACTGTTTTTAACCGTGTAACGAACTATTGTTTGATTATTAAAAGGATTGGGATAAGCAGGGAGGAGCCGGGTCTGATAAGGGATTTGGTTTGAATTTTCATTATCAATGATCAGGGCAGGATCTGCTTTGATCAGCATAATTGTTCCATCAAGTGCAGCAGCCAAAACCGTTGCGCCGTCAATCGGTGTCACAGTAGTAACATAACTATGTGATACCCAATATTTCCAACCGATTTGTCCACTACTCTGAGCCATTGAGATGATAAAACCATTCTTACTACCGGATATCACTGCATCTTTGACTCCCACCGGCATTGAAGGAGTTGAATCCCAACCATATCCGGCAGCAGAACTCCATTCAAGTTGCTGACTACTTGAACTGGTTGAAAAAGCGTACAAATTTCCATCCAAAGATCGAATATATACCTGATTTTTATGTTCTGAAATACCGATTGACTCCCATGTTTCCGGTGTCTTACTTTTCCAGACAGTAGTACCCGTATTAATATCGATTGCTGTTAGATAGCGAGCCGGATCTGCAATAAAAACTCTGGTTGCAGTAGTAACCGGCCAGCAGGCTGCCGGAGCATAATAAAAACTGGACTGCTCGTACCATCTCCAGTTTAATGCCCCGGAAAAACGGTTCAGACAATAAAGCCTAGTATCCCATGAGCCAAAAATGATTCGATCATCCTGGATTGCGGGGCGGCATTCAATTGTTCCATCGGTACTGTAGCTCCATATCATTTCTGCTGTCTTTAAATTGATCGCAATCATCGTATTATTCGCTGCAAAATAAATTATGGAATCTTGACCTGTGATAGCATTTAATATTGCTTTTCCGGCATCATAAGTCCATAATACATTTCCGCTATCAGTTGATATAGCATATAAAAGACCATTCGAGGAACCAATATACAAAATTCCATCGTAAACATATGGCGAGGAAAAGATAGTTTTACCTGTTTGAATTGGTGGCCACAATTCGTTTCCATTCTCAAGTGACAGGGCATAAATTAGCCCCCCGATGGTACCAAAATAGACATTATTTTCATCATAGGCCGGTGATGAAATAAGTGAAGAGCCGGTATGAAATTTCCACTGAAAATAGGGATATCCATTTGCTATATAAAATCCAATCCTGCGGCAATATTCTTTTCCATCATTGAGCTTTAACCAAACTTGTAGGGTATGATAGCCATTGGTCAATCCTTCGATTGGAATAGTCATAGACCAATTATTATTATTACCAGTTAATGAACCAGTTTTTGTATCTTGATTAATTTGATATCGTCCAGACACAGCTGATTCAGAAATATAAATATCAACCGGATAAGCTGCCGTAATTGTATCAAATTCATTTAGATTTACAAACGTAATTTCCGGCTGTTTTTTGGATAAATAATCAACGGTAAGCCAGGGATCTGCTAAACCTGATCCAGTATAGTGGGTAGCAATGGAAATATCCTTTTTTGATACTCTGACTACATTATAACCCGAAGTACTGCCATATGTCGGCAAACTCATTGCCCCGGGAATTTTTTCAAAATCATAAAATCTGTTTGCATGACCGTGTCCGACGAGTATAAATATCGTATGATAATTTTTCAAAATATCCAAAAATTTCCAATTATTATAAATACCACCGTCATCAGCTGGATGATGAACACAGGCAATTACCGGTGTATTTTCCGGAAGGTCATCAAGATCATTAATCAGCCATTCTAATTCTGCCGGATCGATATAACCACCACCGCCACGCATCGGGATACCGGAATTGAGACCAACAAAATGATAGCCATTGTGGTCAAATGAAAAATGATTAACAGCATTGTTTTTATTTTTAAATGCTTCCATGCCAGATTCGGTCCATTTTGTATCATGGTTGCCGGGAATATTGTAAACAGGAATATTGCAGTTGTTTATATAATTAAAATATTGATTGATCTCAGCAGTCAATCCTTTCTCAGTCAAATCTCCAGTATTAATCACGAATTGAAGTTCTTCATTGGATTTATTGATGTTTTGAATCACGGTATTTAAATCAGCATCGGTACCGGCACCAATATGGG
>JAFGXZ010000141.1 GCA_016936335.1 Fidelibacterota bacterium | reverse complement strand
TATCCCAACACCGGCCAGGTGATCGGAGTGTTCGTGGGTCAGCAATATTGCTCCAACCTGTTCAGGATCGAGATTCACCTGTTCCATACGGACCAGCAGATTTTTCAGGCTGAACCCCTGATCAATCAATAAAGCCAGGCCATTGTCCTGAACATAGCTGCAGTTTCCTTTGCTTCCACTGCCCAGGTTGCAGAAGATCATTTTTTACCTGTACGACCCCGGGAAGTCAGGGGAATATCATTCGCACATTGCGGACATTTATCAGATTCATAGGAAGGTATATCAAGCGATACTAAGGAATAATGGGGAAAACCAAAATCGATTTTCCCGGCACTGCGGTCAATCAGGGTGCCAATTCCCATAATGACACCACCGTTATTAACCACCAGATCAATCATTTCAAATATTGAACCGCCCGTTGTGACCACATCATCGACAATTAATACTCTTTCACCTTTTTCAATCGAAAAACCACGGCGAAATACCAGTTCCTTGTCAACACGTTCAGCAAAGATACTGCGAGTCGTCAAAAACCGTCCTACTCCGTGGCTGATAATAATACCACCGGTGGCGGCACCAACGACCACATGGGGTTTTGAATCTGCAAAATTCTCAGCGATTGCCCGACAGAGTTTATCCGTTAATAACGGATATTGCAACAATTTGAATTTCTCAACATAGGTGTCACTATGGCGACCAGAGGTCAACAAAAAATGACCCCGCAGGATTGCTCCGCACTCTTCCAAAATTTCAATATTTGATTTTTGATTCATCAATAATCCTTATTGCTAAACAATTGATTGTAATTCTCAGCGAGTTGCCGGACGTTATCCGGAAAGGTTCCTTCTGACGGGTATAAAATTCCCCGGGAAACATTAATCAGTCCCAAACCATTCTCCCGGCAAACCGCCAAGGCAGTATCCACTCCGCCTCCCTGGCTGCCGACCCCCGGGATCAGGAATGGTAAATCCGGGAACTGTCGCCGGACATCCAGTAATTGCGCCGGCTTGGTCGCGCCCATGACCAGCCCAAGATTATGATGCTCATTCAAATCCCGGACAATTTCGGCAGTCCTGATATACAGTGGCTTATCGCCTCCGTGCTCCTGCAACTCCCTGCCGGAAGCATTGGAAGTTACGCAGAGAACAAAGGCCCCCTTGTTTTCGTCTTCGATAAAGGGCCGAATACTGTCGGAACCCAGGTATGGACTGACCGTAGCAGAGTGAAACGGCAATTCCTCAAGCAACGCTTTTGCATAAAATTTTGAGCTGTTCCCAATATCGCCGCGCTTGGCGTCAGCCAACAGTAGTATATCTTCGGGAACTTCCACCAGTAATTTTTCCAGAACCTGCAGCCCCTTCCAGCCCCACATTTCAAAAAATGCCAGGTTGAATTTATAGGCCGCTGTAAGATCGGCAGTAGTCTGAATAATCTCATGAACAAAATCGTAAACACCCCGGACATTTTTTAAAAAACCGGCCGGAAATTTGCTCACATCGGGATCAATTCCCGTGCAGAGAAACGATGATTTTTTGTCTATACAATGTTTGAAATAATGCTCATAATTCATGGCGTGGGAAGATACAGGTTTTTTTCGATTTATTCAATAAGGAATCTGCATAAACATAATCCCGGGAATAATAGAAAAGGACCCGGTTTCTTTACCAATATTTCACAATCAGAATCAACAATCACCGGTACCACCAAACTTTTATTTGCTTCAAGAAATTATCCTGATAACTTAGCGGCGTTGACAATAGCAGGAAAAACCGGATTGTTTATGAAACGAGAATTTGAACTGATCATTTTTGACCTGGATGGGACCCTCTATCCGGCAAATCCTGAAATGGACCGCCTTTATCCGGAAGCGGCTGTCAGGTTGCTGATTCAAAAAACCGGTGGTGACCCGGAAAAGGTCAAACAGGAATTCCTGGCAAAAAAAGCCGAACTGAAACAGCTACTTAACGGTCCGCCCACCAGTACCCTGACCCTGTTTTACTACTACAATATCGGCTTTGAAGAATATGAGAACACTCTCGATACAATGATCGCCGTAGAAAATTTTATCACTCCCGACCCAAAAAGTCGCGCCGTCATCCAAAAAATTGACCGGCATTATCCGATCTATCTTTATACAACCAACAATGAAAAGGTCGGAATGAAAATTCTGCAGCGGCTCGGGCTTGCGGATTTCTTCCCGCCACAGCGGCGGTTTACGCTGACCGATGCCGGCAGACTCCTGGTGCCGCGACGGGAAAAGCTCAATTACATTAAGCCCGGCGAAAAGGGCTTTAAACGGATTTTAGAGATGCATAACGTACCGGCAGAACAAGCGCTGATGGTCGGCGATTCGGAAGTTTCAGATATCCAACCGGCGCAACAACTGGGACTGCCCACCTATCACGTCACAAGCCGGGAAGATTTCTACCGCCTGCCGGAGTGGCTGGGGATTTGAGATTTTCACAAAGAGGAAAAAACTGTTTCCTGAAAATGGAATTTTATTCCTATATTACCACCACGTATGGACCAACAAACACGCGATCTTTTCGAAGTAACTCTTTCCGAGACCCAGAGCCGGATTCTGGCGTCCACTCCCGACAGAATTTCCATCGAACTGGTGGAACATCTCGGAGAGTCGGAGTATGGGACCATCGTGAAAATATCCGAAACTCTGGTCGACAATTTTGGTCATAATGCCCGGTTTAACCGGAATTCTATTAAAAAATACTTCAATTACCCCAAAACCTTTCCCTTTATCATTCGATTTAAAAATGACATCGAAGGTTTTATAGTCGGTGCTCCAATTGAAAACTTCGCCAAGGAGCCCTGGGCCCAATTCGATGACAATCTTGGCAAAGGTGATACGATTTACACCTATGCCTATATTGTTAAAAAAGACCGGCGGAATCTTGGTCTCGCCAAGATGCTTAAGCGTGTTTACCAGAATACATTACGTCGAAAAGGTTACCTGTATATGACCGGACATGTCATGGAAGGTGTTAGTCTGAATTTTACGAAAAAAAGTCACGTCGTCCGCAAGTTCGATAACTGGAACAATACGGGTTATTCATTCGAATATTATCGTTGTCCGCTCTAGATTTACTTTGAACTTAATACGCTGAAAAAATAGATCGCTTCGGCCGTTCCATCCAGGGTCGGTTCGTTGGTGCTGTAATCACCCAGATCATCATGAAATACAACATAGTCGGACTGGAACCGGGCGTACTCATCCTCTTCATAAAGCCGAATACCTTTTAGATTATTATAGATTGAAGCATACACCGGACCATCGTTCAAGCCACCGATTGGTAAACGATTCAAATGTGGGATCATCGGCGTATGCGGATGAAGTGGTGTCACCCCATCTTTTGGAATACCCACAAACTGGCTGACCCCCCAGGGATTATTGCCCAGGAGCCAGTCACGGTGGGCTGCCATCAGTTTCCGGTATTGAATATCACCAGTCATTTTCTCGTATAAAAGACACTGCGTGATAAAGGCGGCTGCCAGGTTATTGGAACACCAGATAAAGGGAATGCCAATTTTGAACGGATTTCGGTCGGCTCTGGCTTTGACGACTTCAATTTGGGCTTTATAATAACCAATTAACGTGTCCCGAAACGCTTTATCGGTCACTTCAAATAACGCATAATGCCCCATATTCATAAAGGGGTAGCATTCATAATGATCGGCAGTATCCCGACCCATCCAGGAGTTTGTGTTAATCAATTTGGCAAAATCTTTGGCGTCATGCAGATACTTTGAATTCTGTGTCACTTTATACAATTCTGCGGCTCCCCACTCCATATCGTCAGCCCAGGTATTTTCTGAATAGCGATACGGTGAACGGCAGGGAGTACCCTCCTGGCAGCCCGGCTGCCTTAGTCCCATTTCGTAGACTTCCCGACCAGCCTTCAGACAGCGGTTCGCAAAACCAACGTCCTTCAGGTCCTCTTTCCAGACCCGATATGCCATGGCCATTGCTGCCGCATAGCGCCCGGCAAGATTGGCAATCCCCGTCGATGTATTCTGGTACTTAAACAATCCCTGGGGCTTTCCGGTGGCATAATAGACCACCCGGTAACTGCCCGGTCCCCAGCCGTAATCGGCGGTGTCCAGGTGGGGCAATTTGAAACCCACATGGTCCCGGTCATCGGCCACCTGGTGAAAAAGCTGGTCTTGCGCCGGGTGCATTTTCAGCATCCAGTCCAGCCCCCATCTTATTTCATCAAGGATATCAGCAACACCATTGGCACCGGGTTGACCAAGTGCATTAAAATTATCAACAAAGATGTCTTTATGTTCCAGGTATGCAAACAACATCCGGCAGATGGTATTTCCTGACGTCAGCATGTAGCGCAGGTGATCGCCGGCATCATGCCAGCCGCCACTGACATCAATGTAGGTGCTGTCCGGCATGGGACCATACATTGTCCTGCCGTCTTTTTTATGGCAAACTTCATCGGTAAATGGATTGTAGCCGCAGCGCTGCTGGCGTATGTATTCAAGAATAGACTCGGCATATCCGTCATAAACATCCGAAGATATGTTAAATTCCCGGGATAATGTCTTGAGCTTACTGATTCTAATCCTGTATTTCCCGGGTCTGTTCAAGGCGGAAAAATCAAACCGATAACAATATTCAAATTCACCCCATGAACCCTCGGAAGATGTTAATTCTGATCTTAAAACCACAGCATCCGACTCGGGCACAATTATTTCAATATTCTTTCCGTCCAGCTTTTTTTCCGAAAGTATAACGGCTGTTTTAGCCTCGTCAGATAAATAACCGATTTGATTAATCCGGATTACAGCCGATTCATTGGCAAAACCTTTACACGAAACGATATACAAGAATATTATCCCAGGACTCCACTTCTTAAAATTCATACAAAATCCTCTTTTTAAAGATTACAGTACTTTTAATATGATACTCCGATTGAAAATGTATGTACTCCGTTAAAAACACCAAAGTCCTGATACGCATAGTCGATTCGCATGTTGGTACCGATTAACACCTGGCGAACGCCAATACCAAACGTAAGTCCCCGTTCATCATAGTTGCCCATATATCCTGTTCTCAGGATCAGAATTTTCTGAAACGTATACTCGGTACCAAGCTTAATTTTTTCCAGATAATCCCGTGGATGTGAAGACTCAAAACCGATGATCAGATGATGATTTTTATTATTAATCGCCAAAATCGAAAGCGGATCCAGACTCAGGCTGAAACTGACTGAATAGGGCATGGGAAATTTTTCCACTTCATACTTAATTTCTCTTGAAAAATTCTGTATCACCGCTCCAAAACGAATTCCATGATTTAAAAAGTCATAGGTTGTCCCAACATCAATTGCCGGTTCTCCATGATTATATTTTGTGAGACTGATGGTCGTATCACCAGCCAAAATCGATCCTGTCCAGACACTTCCTAAATCCTGATATGCGTATTTTATACGAATTCCATAGGAAAAACGGTTGTTAACTTTTTGACTATAGCTGAATCCGATTGCGTAACTGCTGGGCTGAAAAAGTTCCGTTTTTATATAACCCTGTTCGTTATCTGCATACTGCGTACCCTGAAATTCACCATAATCCATCGTCAGAAAATCCAACGCCAGAACGCCAAACCTGTCAAACGCAACAGAACCTGCAAAAGAGCTGTAATTTATATCGGCAATTCCACTGGTATAATTAGCATTGAAGTCAAACTTGGAAATCTGCCAGGCTAATCCTGAGGGATTCCAGAAAACCGTGTTGGAATTATTAAACAGTGTCAAACCAAGCCCACCCCTTCCAATCGCTTCGGCAGAAACCGGATTGTCCAGGAACCGGAAGCCCGTTTGCCCACGTTTTACAATTTTGGCAAAGCCTGGTACTGACAGTAAAACTGTGAATACAATGATTAAATATTTATACTTCATGATGTTCTCCTTAGCGAACCAATACAAACTTTACAAAATGATCCGACAGTGATTTTCCCGAAAATGATTCTGCCTCCGTCACAGCCAAAATATAGATTCCACTGGATACATATTGATTGTCTTTGGTTTTTTGTTCCCAGATTTCCTGGTCAGTTCCGCTATGATCAATGGAATAAATAAGATCACCGGTTTCGGTGTAGATCGTTAACATGCACCGATAGGGCAAATTTACAAAACTTATCTGGTTGGGTTTATCCGGATAGCCGAAAATCCCGGCGGCGGTACTGGCCGGATTTGGAACGACTAAGACCTTATCCGATTCAGCCAATCCCTCTTTAAACGGTATCGCCGCAATGGCTGATCGATTAACATATCGACTACTTTCCAGCATTTCACCGGGATTCAATCCATCGGTATTCTGTGAGCCATCATCCACAGCAGTAACCGCATAATAATAACTGACACCACGAATAACATCGGTATCAATATAGCTGAGCTTGTTACGGTCTTTGGTTTCATAAATCATTTCCCAGAAATTGTTACTTTGAATACCTGACGGGTCATTCACATATGCCGCCCCTGTTTTTCGATAAATTCGCCAGGCGTACCAATCATCCACTTTTGTGTCGGGATCCAAGTAATAATCCGGATCAGGATAACTCCATTCCACAATGACCCTGTCAGCATCACTGGTAATTTCAACATCCGGTGGAGGTGGCGGATCCGGAATATCAAAACTCCGCTGCCAGGCCCATTTCGCTCGATCCAATGCATGAAACAGTGAATCACGACCACTAAAAACAATCGAATCTTTTTCTGAATCTGAAATTTCACCCTTTAACCACGCTCGACCAACCGTATCGGCAACAGTCCGTGAAACAGATCCGACCCCTATTGCATACACTGCACATATTGAATCATAACTCACTGCCTGTGAATTTTTAGTCAGTTCATACGGTCCGACTGTAATAAACCGCATCGGTCCATACTGGCTCTGACTTTCAGTCAGCCACCCCTCTGTGATTGGATCAAGCGGGAATTTTCCCCGATTATCATGTCCAATATAGGTATCCCGCAATCC
>JAFGXZ010000012.1 GCA_016936335.1 Fidelibacterota bacterium | reverse complement strand
GAAGTAGGTAATTCTCAGGAACAGTGCGTGCCGATCGACGATATAATCCGTACCGTCTTCGGCCTGCTTATTGCGGAGGCGTAATCGGTAATCAATTGAGATATATTTAAATAATTTCAGATTGAACACATTTTCCCATTCGATAGTTGTTGCCTCATCACTACGGAAGGGAAACAGAAAATCTGCATTGGTGTAATACGTCAGATTCAGTGGTAACTGAAAATTTCCGACCACAGAGACCTCCGTACCCCGCTTGGAGAGTGATTCCTGAGCGGAAAAAACACGATAAGAGACGCCATCGATGGTTTCGGAAAGATCGGAAAGGAAAAATACATTGTTATAATAGTCCTGTCGCAGGCCGAAGCCGGCCCGGATATTCAGATTTGCCCTGCCGGTATTCAGAGCCCGCAGGTTTATGCCGATTCCTTCTTTTAAAGTCATTGGCATAAAACCGGGCTTGATTTGGACCTGCTTGGTTTGCAGTCCGACAGCCAATGTATCGCCGGCAGGATTCTTCTTAAAATAATTAATTGGTGATGAGAAATAGACATATTCGTTCAACAGGTGGGATTCACTGTCAAACCGGCCATATAAGCCGACGTTTTTCAAAAAATAAAGAATAAAAGTGTTTCTGAAATAGAAATTGTCATTGGAAACCCGGAAATCGGTATCCGTTGTTTTTGTGGTGCCCAGTTCGATCAGATTACGGAGGGTAAAATTCACCGGAAAATTATCATAGGTAATTTTATTTTCAAATTGAGTGTTAAGGGTTGTGGTGGTTTCCCGTTCTGTGCGGATTTTTTCATTATCACTGTTGAAATAAGCATTACCGTAAAACGCATTCAGGAATCGCCAGTAGCCGGTCGAACCGGCTATTTCACTTTCTTCGAGGATTCCGGCGCCGATCATGTCCGTCGGTGTACCTTCCTGATCGGTTCCAACAACGATTGTGAGCCGTTGAAAAGCACCCTCTTTCAGGAAAACGGTTGAAAAATTTCGGTAAGTATTAAAAGGCTCGTTGTTGATGGTGATTTTATAAAGTCCCGGTCTTAATACCCAGATTTTTTGTTGCTCTCCATACTCTCTTTCTGCAGGAATATCGGTACCGAAACTCTGTCCCGATTCAGAATCAAACACCTCATAACGGACCTTTACGACCTCCCGTTTTTCATCAATGATATCGACAAGCAGACAGCTCCAATCGGGATCAAGTATAGTTTTATAACGCGGAACAATTTTAATATCTTCCTTTTCCATCAACTGATTCATACTTCCCGATCCGTATCGGATGGAATAGCTGCCGGCATTCAACGGAACCGATTGCCCTGGCGTACCGATGATTTCGTCGCCCTCACTGCCAATGATTTTATAGGCAGGTTCATTATCGGTGTTTGAAATGGATGGAAAAAAGAGAACTCCCATACCCTCCGGACTCTCTTCTGTAGCCTCGACAAACAGGGAATCGTAAGTGGTCGAAACAATCTCTTTTCCGGTTTCAGGGGTATTATCGAAGTGGTGGAGTATTTTTACCAGAAATTTATCAGTCTCTTCCAAAATGATTTCATTAACGACTTGAACAAATGTTTCCATTTGGTGGTCCGGAAGAACCGATTCGCGGTTGATGGAATGAACGACAGTATAGGCTTTGGCGCCGCGCTCCTGCAGGAAGAAATCCATGTTTAGCCGGGCGGCTTTTAGATTTTCCGATTCGTAAACTTCTATGTTGTTAATCTTTGTGATTATTTCATAATCCGGCCGGATATTGAGAAACTCCCGGGCGACCTGCTTGAATATTCCATACTGACTGATTCGCTTGACAATCAGGCTGGGAATAATTTCAGTCAGATCAACAGCCCAGATATCGTTTTCAGAATAGGTAATCCGGGGACCAAAATGCCGGATCACAATTTCTTTCCGGTCATAGGTTGTTGGTATGGCCAGATCGTTTACCTGCACGGTAAAATTCAATGGCGTTTTCCTCAGCAATGCTTTTTTTTCAGTGTGGGGAAAGTACTCCAGGATATAATAGTTTTTTGAGATAAACTCTTTATTCGAACAAGAAAATAGGAGGGGGATTATCAGCAGTAAAAGGTTTCGTTTCATGAACTATCCTTATAATTAGCGTTTTGAACGCAATAGCAGCGATGGATCCTCGTTTACTTTACGGGAAAATTCGCTAAGGTACTCGGCGGATTGTTTCAATGATTCGATGGATTTGATCAGGTCCTGACGTGCTTTTAGGACGGTAAGATCAACATGAGTAAACGTATTGTTTATCGTGTTCAGCGTTGTACTCATTTCGGTCGTCAATTTCTCGACATCGGCAGATGCCAGTTTGTTACTGAAGGTTGAGGCATTGGCGATAACACCATCCAATCTTTCAAGACTATTTTCGGCCGACCGGACAAATTGAGCCATATAATAGGACGCGGAATCCAGCTGGGTAAACGCCCGGTGCAGTGGCTCGCGGTTTTCCTCAATAATGCTGTTGGTGCTGGTAAGTACCCGATTTAGCATTTTTCGGTTTTCAGTAATCAACAGGTCTATGGATTTCAGGGTCGTTTTTAGAACGTTTCTATTTTCGATCAGCAGAGAATTCATATTTTCAATCGTGCTGTTCAGCACAATCCGGTTTTCTTCAATCAGGCTATGCGTACTTGAGAGGATATTATTAACCTTTACCCGATTGTCATCGGATGTCATGGCAATGATATTGTTCAGAAGCAATTCAAATTTTTCGGCGATTTTTTCAGCCTTTCCGGTAATATCATCAATATAGGAAACGCCAGGCTGGATATTTGAATCGGGTGGCAGTAATGCCGCCTTATTGCTCCCACCAGTCAGTTCGATTTGTTTGATCCCGGTAATTCCGACACTCACCAAAGTTGCAACGACATCTTCCTTTACCGGGGTTCCTTTTTTAATACTGATTTCAACATTAACGTTATTGATGTCTTTCGTATCAATGGTGATTTCTTCGACTTGTCCGATATTAATTCCGTAGTATTTTACCGAGCTGCCAACCTGTAATCCAATGACCGATACATTCCGGTACTGGATGAAGTAATGGTCCCGCTTCTCCATCAATTTTTTGCCGGCAATAATGACAAAAGTGACGATCAGCAAGATTGATGTTACGGTGAGAAAAATACCAAGGCGAATTTTCTGAGAGCGGTTTACCATATTGGTCCTTTTATTATTGAAAAGATAACACTATTTTGGAGAAATGTAAAATACTATCATAAATCAGTCCGGTATTCTTTTAAAGAGAAAATCAGATCAAATACAGTTTTTTTTCTACAGTTCATATCACAAATCAAAATGGTGTCGGGAGAACATATATCACGGTCTTCTTTGTCCGGAGGGAATGTTTTAAAACTTCAAATAAGTCACAAACTGAAGACGAAGATTTTCACCGTCTTTGGCCGATAAATAACCGGTTTTAAGATATTCGGCTTCCAGCATGAAGATGAGACTGTTGCTGTAATTCAACGCCACGTTTCCAAAAAACCAGGTGTTTTTTGTCCGTGCGTTGCCGGATAGCACATTATCATCGGGATCGTCCAGACCACTGCCAAGCGTGAAAGACCAGTAGTCATTCAAAGTATATACAGCCTGGCCCCAACCTCCCTTCGAAGGTACGTTGGTCACTGAACTGCCGTTACTGGAATATCCCTGAAACACACCACCAAAAAAGCTATTAAGATTTTCACCAGTAAATCCACGGACCGTCCAAGTGATTGGCCCGGTCTCCAAAACAAAATCCACATTTATCGAATAGCTGGTTTTAGCGTGTCCCAGGCCGGCCAGATCGGCAATTTGTTCCTGCCCGTAATGTCCGGATAACGAAACCGATTTTTTTCCAATATCTATCCAAACCCGCCCCATCAACCAGGGCAACCCGCTCCGTTCGCCATCACCCACGGGATCAAAGTCGCCGCCTGCAATGTCTTCGTATTTGATATTACCGGCCATCGGTCGATTGACACTTATTGCCAGTTTTAATACGTCCTTTTTCAGGGTGTATTTCATCTGAGGATAACGCATCCACAAATTGCCTTTACCGGCACCAACTACAAAACTGGTAGTATTTGGAAACGGCCCTGAAATCAATGCCCAGTCCTGACCGAAGCGCAATTCCCAACCGGGTTTGTTAATTTCCACCCAGGCATGCCGTAACCGTAATTGCGGTTGACGCGCAGCCGTGGAGGAATTGGGAAATCCTCCGGCAAAATCCACTTCAATCAATCCGCTAACGGTGCCGTTCTGACCAATAGCAGGACCGCTAATTTTTATTCCCAGCCGTGAGTGTCGGACATTCATCGTAAAAATTGATTGGTCTGCATACGCTGTATTCCCGGGTTGAGCATAAAGCAACCAATCTCCTTTGACAACTTCGGTATTGTCATAGCTGGCCTCCATGCGGACAAAGCCGTAGAGATCGATTGGAAATTTGGTGTGAATGGCATCATTGGCATTTATTGTAACGGACAAGACAAGCCAGAAAAGGATTAATTTTTTCATTGGTGTTTCCATGATTACTGTTTCAATTGATCGATGATTGTTTTTGTGTTGGTAACGTGAGCAAAACCAAATGCCAGGTTAAGTAGAGAGGCCAGGTGCATCTCCTCACTGACACTTCCGGTCACATCGGCCAGGAAAAAGACCCGATGATCTCGCTGGTAAGCGTCGCGAGCTGTGGATTCACAGCACATGTTGGTCATTATTCCGGTAATAACAACATCCCCGATCTGCATACATCGCAGAACAGTTTCCAGGTCGGTATTATAGAATGCCGAATAACGGTGTTTGTGAATTATTTTCTCACCATGAACGGGAGCAATATCCTTCTGAATTTCACTTTCCGGGCTATTTTCGAGGCACATACCAT
>JAFGXZ010000140.1 GCA_016936335.1 Fidelibacterota bacterium | reverse complement strand
TATGGATTTCAATATTTAATCGACGGCGGGTTGCGGGTTGCTGATCCCTACACTGAAAAAATATTGGATCCCTGGAATGATAAATATATTACTGATAGTACTTACCCAAATCTTAAAGCATATCCTGCCGGGAAGACCAGTGAAGTCGTTGCTACATTTCAGACTGTCGATAGCGATTATACCTGGCTTGATCCAAATTATGATAAACCGGAAAAAAAGGATCTGGTAATTTATGAGTTATTAATCCGGGATTTTATTGCCGAGCATGATTATAGCACTTTGATCGATACATTAGATTATCTGGAAAACCTGGGAGTCAATGCGATTGAACTAATGCCCGTTAATGAATTTGAAGGAAATAATAGTTGGGGGTATAATCCCTCTTTTTATTTTGCTGTCGATAAATACTACGGTCCGGTAGATGATTTTAAACGTTTTATTGATGAATGTCATGCCCGAGGCATTGCAGTGATCATTGATATGGTGCTAAACCATGCTTATGGGCAATCGCCATTAGTTCGGATGTACTGGAACTATTCGCAGAGTCGGCCGGCAGAAAACAATCCTTGGTTCAATGAAACGTCGCCGAATACATCCTATGCATGGGGTAATGATTTTAATCATAAAAGTGTTCACACTGAGGCCTTTGTGGATCGCGTCAATCGATTCTGGCTTGAAGAATTTCATATAGACGGTTTTCGGTTTGACTTTACCAAAGGATTCACAAATACACCCGGTGACGGTGGGGCATTTGACGGCTCCCGCATATCCATATTAAAACGTATGGCCGATGAAATCTGGAAAATTGATCCGACCGGCTATGTTATTTTGGAGCATTTTACAGATGTGTCCGAAGAACGTATTCTGGCTGATTATGGGATGTTGTTATGGGCGAACAATAACTATAATTATGCCCAGGTATCAATGGGTTATACCGACAATGCCGATTTTTCATGGGGTTTCTATAAATCAAGGGGGTGGACGAACCCAAATCTCGTGACTTATATGGAGAGTCATGACGAGGAACGCCTGATGTATAAAAACCTTAGCTGGGGCAATTCCTCAGGATCATACAATGTCAAAGATCTGCATACCGCACTGGAACGTCAGAAAATGGTGAATGCCCTTTTCCTGACACAACCTGGCCCCAAAATGATCTGGCAATTTGGTGAAGTGGGCTATGATATTTCGATTGATCAAAATGGTCGGGTGGGTGAAAAACCGATTCTCTGGGAATACTGTCAGGATGCCTATCGGCTTAACCTTTATCAGACGATCCGGGCAATTATTAAACTGAGAAATGAAAATGATGTATTTACAAGTTCGAGTTCAAATGTCCAAATGTCCATCGATGGGGTTGTAAAACAGATTAGTTTATCTGGCGGGATGCAGGTCCTGGTAATCGCAAATTCGGATGTTGACAGTGTCAATGCCATCCACAATTTCCATTATGGTGGAAACTGGTATGATTATTTTAGCGGCGATTCAATTTATATCGAGCTGACATCCACGCCGATACCCCTTGCTCCCGGCGAATTCCATATTTATACCAGTGAAAAATTAGAAAAACCGGTAATTGATCCTGTCCTCGAACTTGATGATCATCCTTTGAATTTTCCACAGAAGTTCACATTGCATCACAATTTTCCGAATCCGTTCAACTCTTCGACAACACTTTGCTATGATCTTGAAAAAACATCAGATATTCAAATCTGCATTGTTAATTTAAGGGGTCAGCGAGTCTGGCAAAGGAATTATTCAGGTCAGGCTGCGGGAAGGTACTCATTTACATGGAATAGTCGTGATCAGGATGGTCGACAGATTCAGTCCGGCCTCTATTTTGTGGTTTTACAACGAGCGGATGAAAAACAGGTTCAAAAAATTTCATTATTAAAATAGTCTCTGATAAACTTATAGTCTCCAAGTATCAACAGCGTTATATTTCAGTCTTGATTGAATAATTGAAAATTATGACTGAAAACATTATTAACCTTTATATTCATTTTCCCTTCTGCCTGAAAAAATGTTCCTACTGTGATTTCTATTCGGAATGCTATGATGGCGGTAAAGCAGTTGTATATTTAAGTGCTCTGAATAAGGAGATTGATCATTATTATGAACTCTATCCTGATATAAAAATCGGAACGCTTTATTTAGGTGGAGGAAGTCCTAATCTGATTGGTCTGGAACAATTTCACGCACTGATTGCAAAATTGAAATCGGCATTTGACCTGCTTTCAGTGACGGAATTTACTGTTGAAACAAATCCTGTTGGGTATAATTCCGGTCTCTTTCAGCATTTATTTGAACTTGGTGTAAACCGGATCAATGTCGGCATTCAATCTTTTAATGATTTCGAATTACAGATATTGGGCAGAATTCACTCCGTGAATGATTCCACTGAAACATTACCCCTTTTGCAGGGAATTGGTTTTGAGCATGTTGGTTTGGATTTGATCTATGGTATCCCCGGACAGACGATGGATAGCTGGTCGGAATCGCTTAATCACGCTCTAAATAGCGGGATAGATCATTTGTCTCTTTATAATTTAAGTTATGAAGAGGGTACGCCGCTTTTCGATTTGCTTGAACAGGGTAAAATCAGTCCGCTTGATAATGAGATTGAGAAGCGGATGTATCTGGAGGCATGTCGAATACTGGAAGAGCATGGGTTCGAACATTATGAAATATCGAATTGGGCTAAACCAAACTGTGAATCCCGGCACAATCAGGCCTACTGGGAAGGAAGGCGCTATCTGGGACTGGGGCCGGCAGCCCATTCCTACGACGGAAAATCACGTTGGTGGAATGTTCGTTCCGTCGATAAGTATATTGAGCAGATTAACGCAGGCCAATTGCCAATTGATTCACAGGAGGTATTGACTGAGCCGGACCGCGAGATTGAACATTTGTTCCTGCGATTACGGACGAGTGACGGTCTTTCCCGCAGCCAATTCGAAAATCTTTTCCATATTGATTTCAGTAGAATTATTGAAAAATTAATAAAATTAAATCTTGATGAAGAATACTGGATATTCGATGGTCGTCAGTTTAAATTAACACCCGGTGGCTGGTTTGTCAGCGATTCAATTATTTATACGATTCTTGGTTTTATTGAGGAGATACGAAATGATCATAAAAAAAGTTGAATCCGTTCCAAAAATTGATATCATTGAGGATGGCGTTAAAGGTGTCACAAGACAGATTCTGCTTGGGCCTGACGATGGAGCCCCGAATTTTATCATGCGGCAGTTTACCGTCGAGCCGGGTGGGTATACGTTTTATCACACCCACGATTTTGAACATGAGATTTACGTGGTGTCGGGGAGTGGAGTAGCCAGAAGTGACCGAAACGAAGTACCTTTTTCCAAGGAAACCGTGATTCTAGTGTTACCGAATGAAGTTCACCAGTTAATCAATAACGGAAACGAACCGCTGGTTTTCCTGTGCCTGATTCCGAAAATATAGTTGAACTTTTTCACAGTCTGGATGTTAAATGAAGATCTTATCACGCAGTATTGAGGAGTAAATGACTAAAGAAATTAAAAAACCGTTCCTGAAACCCAGTGTCAAACAGGAAATCAAGTCCTGGGTACTGATTATTCTGATTGCCCTGGGAATTAAGCAGACGATTGTTGCGTCTTATCATGTTCCTACCGGGTCCATGGAGAATACCATCATGACCGGGGATTTCCTGTTTGGCAATAATTTTATTTATGGTTCCCGGACTCCGGACTGGATTGGAATTCCCTATACGCGTATGGGCTTTCATATTCCCTGGTTCCGTCTGCCGTCTATAAAAGAACCGGAGCAGGGGGATATCGTCATATTCAAGTATCCTGAAGATCAATATGTTCATTACGTCAAGCGTTGCATAGCGGCGCCGGGACAAACCATTGAAGTTATCAATAAGGAAGTTTTTATCGATGGTAAACGTTATCCCGATCCAAAGCATTCAAAGTATGTTCGCCCGACGACCTATTCCGAATACTGGAAAGATTACAATATTTTTCCAAGAGGCGCCGGTAACCAGGATAATTACGGACCGATTTACGTACCCAAAGAGGGCGATACCTTGCGTATCGGCAAGTACCCGACACAGCTTTTTAAAAATGTCGTTGAACTGGCTCATCATTCATTTTATGTTCAGGATGGGAAAATAGTCATTGATGAAATTGAACAGGATTATTATATCGTCGAGCAGGATTATTATTTTATGATGGGAGATAATCGGGACAACAGCCTGGACAGCCGTTTCTGGGGATTTGTGCCCTTTGATCTGGTTGTCGGACGGGCGATGGTCGTCTGGTTATCTGTTAATAAAGAAATGCCACTTTACCGGTTTACAAAAATCGTCCGCTGGAACCGCTTCGGGAAAATTATTTCCTGACAGTACTGCATTATAAATTCGTGTGATCCGACTTGCATCGAGTCTTGTCCCGGTTCCCAATTTAGTATAACTTCGAAGTCACAAAGACTAAAGTATTCTCGTTACGATGCTCTGCGTCGTAAGGCTGGCAAAATCAAGTCTATATATTTTACTTGCATACTCGGTTTTTTATTTTTTATTTTAAGTACCAACTACATCTTTGACAAGGGGGCAATCACGAAGTGGAATACAGCCGCCCGGCTGAAGCGCTTCAACGATCTTTGAAATGGATTTCTCGTTAATACGAAGGAATTTGCATAGCTACGCCGATTGCCCCGGATAACAACCTGTCTTCAGACATAATTCAGCTCTTCGGTTCACCGATGATTATGGTTTTTCCGGGATTGACATCAATCAATCCGGCTGGGATAACCGGTCGGATGTGAATAGTGAGAGGAGAGCGTGAAATGAATTCAGGACCAAAATGAGAACCCTGCACAAAAGTAGCGGCTTCTGTGCGGGGTAATGTGGTCGCCCGATTTAACAGGACGAACACATATGTCAATTGAACTTATGAATTTTACAGCGTAGATTCAATAGAAGGAAGAAGGAGTAATAAT
>JAFGXZ010000139.1 GCA_016936335.1 Fidelibacterota bacterium | reverse complement strand
GGCACTGATGTTGATCTGAATACGATTGATGGAATTTACGACAGTGCTACCGGTGAAACTCGCATCTGGGTGACCGGAATTGGAATACTGCTCTATTATGACGGATCGGAATGGATGGAACTGTTCAGCATGGATAATCCCATATTTGAAGATAACTTCAATAATCCGAATGTTGTTTATGTTTCTGACGAAAATTATAACATTGTATCCGTATGGGGGGGAGACAATTCCGGATTGTATGCCTTTCATCAGAAAAACCTTCTCCAAAATATCTTACTCGACAATCATGACATGTTTGTTAAAGGGATAGGTGGCAACAGTATTAACGATCTGTTTATTGTAGGATCATACAATAAAATTTATCACTTTAATGGTGAGGTGATTAAGCCATTTCACAAGTTAGAGGGTGATGGTGTCTTACTTGGAATCAGCCAGATTAACGATCATGTGTTTGCTGTAGGTGAGACTAGTGGTTTTCAAACCAAGGCAGTTGTATTCAGAGGAAAACGTTAATTAACAGTGCTAATATTCCCTGTTTATAAGGGAATATAAGAAGGGAGTAATAAAATGAAAAAGCAAATCATATTGGTTTTTGTATTGATTTTTACCTCAATTCTTTTTGCAGATACTTTTGTGGGGAAAATGATATGGCGTGTAAATGGACATGACCATTTTATGCCTGATATCATTGGAGAGTATTTTTACAATGTATATCAAGAACAAAGAGTAAATATGACTGATCAGTATGTATCAATATAGTAGTCGCCTCAAATAAGGAGGAACAACATGAAGTATTCGCGATCAGTAAGAGTTAGTATTTTAAAGAAGGTCCTACCACCTTAAAGTAGGAGTATTCGGAGCATAAGCAAAGAGACAGGGATCAGTGAGCAAACGATTCGGAATTAGAAATATACCATTTTTGTCAAACCTGCAAAATATACTTTGCACTCTTTGCATTAATTATTGTTGATGGGAAACTGATTTATATACTCAAATCTGCATATATCCTGCGCTGTACTCATTATATTTTACTGAAAATAATTCCAAATATGCCTATATTTCAGGGGATGATGATTTTACAAAAAAGTAACGAATACAATTATGCCTGAACTGATTGCGATTGTGGATGACGAACCGGATATTCTGGAACTGGTTTCAATTCATCTGATCAAAGCTAACTATCGTACCCAAAAATTTGAACAGGTTATTCCGTTTTTTGATTTTCTTGAACGACAAATTCCTGACCTTCTGATTTTGGATTTAATGCTCCCCGACATCGATGGTATTGAGGTTTGTAAACGGCTGAAAAGCAACAAGCGCAGCTCGGATATTCCGATTATTATGCTGACAGCCAGAGGAGAGGAATTCGATAAAGTGCTTGGACTGGAACTAGGCGCCGACGATTATATTACCAAACCGTTTTCAACAAGAGAGTTGGTGGCAAGGGTCAGAGCTGTTTTACGTCGCAAACAGCTTGGAAATTTGGAAAAGATCCTTGTTATAGGCGATCGGGTAAAAATCGATTTACAAAAATATCATGCTACTGTCGACAATTCGAATGTTGATTTAACAGTGACCGAGTTTAAACTATTACAAATACTCGCTGAAAAGCCTGGTTGGGTTTTTTCCCGTGAACAATTGCTACAATATATTTGGGGTGACGATAAGATTGTTATTGACCGGACTATCGATGTCCATGTTAAAAATCTGCGGGATAAACTCGGTCCGGCGGCTGCATTTATTAAAAACGTCAGAGGGATAGGATATAAGTTGGAATGTTGAACAATCAGAGATTCTTTTGGAAAATATTTGGCGGATATTTATTAATCATCATAATTCTGACATTACTGTTATTGACGATTACATTGCGGGTTGTTGAAAATCATTATGTAAATTCGTTATCACGAAGTCTTGAAAAATTAAACATCAGTGTTGTTCCACAAATTATACCGCTTATTGTCAATTCAAATGACGAAGACCTGGATAATTTCATCAAAGAAACCGGGCGGAAACTGGATACCCGGCTGACCGTAATTGGCGCGGATGGCAAGGTTCTGGCAGATTCTGAAAATGATCCCGCTGAAATGGAAAACCATGGTTATCGCGGTGAAATAAAGGAGGCACTTTCAGGAAGCCGGGGACAGTATATTCGTTTCAGTAAAACCATGCAGCGAAAGATGCTGTATATTGCATCAGCTATAGAGTATCAGGGTGATAATATTGCCGTTATGCGTTCCAGTCTATACCTGGCTGATATCGATACTTTACTAAGGGAATTGCGCAGTAAAATATTTCGCATTTCAGCTTTTGTTATTGGTTTGGCGCTGATCGGAGCCCTGGTTTATTCGCGAAGTCTTGTAAGACCTATAAATATGATCACTGAAGCCTCACGAAATATTGCGGCTGGAAATTTCAAAACCCGGGTTCTTTTAAAAGGATCAAAGGACTTTGAATCGCTCGCTAACGCTTTTAATCGCATGTCGGAGCAGCTTAACCATTCTTTTACTGAATTGGAGATACAGCGTGATGAATTGCGGACTATCATAGCGTCCATTCAAGGTGGTCTATTAGTATTGGACGCTAAAGGTAAAGTGTTACTTTACAATGATGGAATGACATCGATCGCAACTGAAGCAATCGAAAAGGGGAAGTATTATTGGGAAGTATTCCGTGATACAACCTTTTTAGCGATTATCGAAAAAACGCAAAAAGATAAAAATGGGATGACCCAGGAACTGGAATCCGGATCAAACACTTTTCTGTGTAATGTCAATTACCTGAAAGCGAATTCTGAAACCGTCTGTGTTCTCTACGATATCACAGAGATAAAAAACCTGCAGAAGGTTAAAAAAGATTTTGTGATTAACGTTTCCCATGAATTACGGACACCTTTGACGGCCATGAAGGGTTTTATCGAAACCCTTGAGGAGGAACTACCCCAGGAGCACAAGCACTATCTGGGGATCATCGAAAAACATACGAACAGGCTGATCAATATCGTCAATGATCTGTTAGTTTTATCGGAAGCGGAAGATCGACCCGCGCTGGTGATTGAAGATATTCAACTGCGTGATTTTCGTGAAAATATCATGCGTATTTTTGAGCCACAGGCGATCGAAAAAGGGTTGGTTTTCAGTTGGTCAAACCCGGATAATATCACAAAAATCCGCGGCGATGTGTTCAAACTGGAACAGGTACTGATCAATTTAATTGATAATGCGTTTAAGTACACGGAGACAGGTACCGTCACTATAGCGGTCAAACGTGACAGATTGCATAATATCATTGAAGTCAGCGATACTGGAATAGGTATTCCGGTGGATCAGCAGTCGCGAATCTTTGAGCGGTTTTATACAGTTGACAAATCACGTTCCCGTCGCCTGGGCGGGACGGGTTTGGGATTGTCCATTTCAAAACACATTGTTCATCTCCACAATGGGGAAATTGACATCGAAAGTCTGCCGGGAAAAGGGACGAAATTCATAATCAGATTACCAATAAATCTCTCATAAGAACCTTTCGGACATCCGCCGCGACTGAATCTTAACAAAAAATTAACAAAAAGTTCATAAGTAGTTCATTATTCATGCTGATTATTAGCCATGATTAAATGGTTAATAAAAGGAGGGAAAATGAGTGTTAAGGGGATGTTATTTCGAATTGGAATAACAATTTTACTACTAGTTCAATTTAGTGCAGCAACAGAAATTGACCGGCTTGTCCGGGAATTGGTGAAAAAGGGGGTGATCGATCCGGCAACCGCCCAGGAGCTTTTAACATTAACTGAACAGGACGTTAAGAAAAGCCTGGCCATGGGGGAAGTGGAAACGGTTCCCAAATGGACTCAAGTTATCAGTATGAAAGGTGACTTCAGGTACCGTACCCAGTGGGAACAGAAGGAAGACGGCGATCCACGGTTGCGGAATCGTCTGCGCTACCGGCTTGGCGGGCAGGCCCAGGTGTCGCCCGGATGGCAGGTTGGCTTCGGATTGGCCACGGGAGGAACTGATCCTCGTTCCACGAATGCGACCCTGGAAAATATGTTTGAAACCAAAGGCATTATGCTTGACTACGCCTATGGAACATATATCGCTCCCAGGTACCTCACTGTTACGGCCGGAAAATTTGCGAATAAACTGGCGTTGTGGAAATCTTCAGATTTACTCTGGGATAGTGATATTTCGGTGGAAGGAATTTCAACTCAATTGGCATACCGGGACATTTATTTGAATAGCGGTTATCTGATCCTGGATGAATACAAAGCGCAGGCGGATCCGGCTATGACCTATATTCAGCCTGGAATTGCGATGACATTGCATGAAAGATATGATATTAAAGGCAGTTTGATCGCCTATTCGTTTAATAATCTACTGGGCGAGATGCCTGATCACAGTTCCAAAACAAACAGTTTTACAATAGACACTTCCGGTAATCCAATAGGACTGAAGTACAAATACAAGAATCTTGGTTTTTCCGGTTCGTTTGGGATCAATAACCTGATTTTCCCTTATGTTGGGGTTTATACGGAATTGATCAAAAATATAGAACTTGATGAAGACAATACGGGCTACCTGTTTGGCCTCTATTTTGGTGCAAAGAAAGTAGCCTATCGCAAAGACTGGCAGCTCAAGTACTGTTACCGTTATCTTGAAAAGGATGCCTGGCTGGATTTCCTGCCCGATTCGGACACCTATGGCGGTGCAACTGATATTAAAGGCCACGAGCTGATTTTCGAATATGGTTTATCTAAAAATGTAAGTGCATCGATTGATTATTATAAAATTTCAGGGATTTTGGATTCGACAAAGCCCCAACAGCTGATGCAGATGGATTTCAATTTTAAATTCTAATAATAGGAGATAATTAATGATGAAAAAGTCATTTTTAATTTTACTGCTTTCAGTGATGATTATTTTTACCCTTGCCGGTGAAAAAGGCAAAATCAGTATTGAAGGCTCAACGACAGTTTTGCCAATTGCGCAGATAGCGGCCGAAGAGTATATGATGGCAAATCCGGCGGTGGATATTACTGTGCGCGGCGGTGGATCGGGCGTTGGCATTGCGTCTTTAATGGAAGGTAGCTGTGACATTGCCGATGCTTCCCGTTCGATGAAAGACAATGAGATCAAAAATGCGATCAATAAAGGTATCAATCCGGTTGCTCATGTTGTGGCCATGGACGGTATTGCGGTCGCAGTGCATCCAAGCAATAAAATGACCGGGCTGACCGTTGAACAGATCAAAGCGATCTTCACGGGCCGTATTTCTAACTGGTCGAAGGTTGGCGGCCTGGATAAGAAGATTGTTGTTATCTCGCGGGATTCCGCCAGTGGAACTTATGAGGCTTTTGGGAATCTGGCCTTGAATGGGGACAGGGTTCGGGCCGATGCATTGCTCAGCGCGTCCAATCGTGCTGTGATTACGACGATCGAAACAACGCCGGGTGCAATTGGCTATGTTGGTCTGGGTTATCTTACAAAAAAAGTCAAAGCCATTGAGGTTGACGGTGTGGAGTGTACGAAAGAGAATGTGTTGTCCGGTGAATATCCTTTGTCCCGTCCGCTTTTCATGTACACAAATGGAAAACCGGCTGGTCAGGTAAAAGCGTTCATCGATTTCGTCAAAAGTGCCGAAGGTCAGGCTTTGGTCGAAGATGTTGGTTATGTTGGTCTGAAATAAATTTTAATTCTGATCATGATAAAAAGTCAGTATATGAAATTCAAGAAAGACGATGTCATCAGAATAATATTCACGATATTTGCCTTTTCATCCCTTTTATTTCTGCTGGGCATCATCATTATTTTGTTTAAAGAGGGACTGCCGGTCTTTGATGTGGTGCGACTATTTGAATTTATTGGCGGAAAATCCTGGTATCCGACACATGAACCGGCATCCTTCGGAATTTTGCCCTTGATTATGGGATCTGTTTGGGTGGCGATAGGTGCAATGATCATCTGCGTGCCGATTGGTATAGGCACAGCACTATATCTGCATGAAATTGCCGGTTATCGTCAGCGTATGATTTTGAAACCGATTGTTGAAATCCTGGCTGGAATTCCTTCGATTGTGTATGGATTTTTTGGAATGGTGATTATGGCGCCGTTTTTACAAAAGTTGTTGAATCTTCCGGTGGGTTTGTCGCTGTTTACAGCCAGTGTCATTCTGGGAATAATGGCTGTTCCGACTGTCAGCAGTATTGCCGAGGATGCGCTGAACTATGTGCCAAAAAGCTTTCGCGAAGCATCCTTTGCTCTGGGAGCGAATCGCTGGCAAACCCTTGTCAGAGTCGTTATCCCTGCGGCCGGTTCCGGGATATCTACCTCAATAATTCTGGGAATGAGCCGAATTGTCGGTGAAACCATGACCGTATTGATGGTAGCCGGCGGTGCGGCTATTATTCCACACTCGATATTTCAACCGGTTCGCCCGATGACAGCGACCATCGCGGCGGAAATGGGTGAAGCCGTGATGGGCGGTGCTCATTATCATGCACTGTTTGCCATCGGGTTAATCTTGTTCCTGATTACACTGGTCTTCAATATAATCGCAGAATTTATCAGCCGCCGGTACCGTTTAAAATTAGGGTTGGGAAGATGATAAGTCGCGCTAAAATTTCACAGGGATTAGGATTCAGTTTTCTGTACACTATGATTCTGCTGGCTTTATTGTCACTTGGTGCGATTATCTTCTTTATCACGGTAAATGGCATTAAAGTCATTTCCTGGGAATTCCTGACAGCAGTTCCAAGACGGGGCATGACTCAAGGTGGTGTCGCACCTGCCCTTGTAGGGACTTTTTATCTGACTGCCGGTGCGATAGTATTTGCATTGCCACTGGGATTGACGACAGCGGTATTTTTGACTGAATACAGTCCAAAGAGTTTTATTGTTAATATTATCCGAATGAGTATCAATAATCTCGCAGGTGTTCCTTCAGTGGTTTTTGGACTTTTTGGTTTAACGATATTTGTAAAATATTTCAACTTCGGCGTTTCCATATTGTCGGGAAGTCTGACGCTGGGAATTATGATTTTACCGGGTATCATTTCCGCT
>JAFGXZ010000138.1 GCA_016936335.1 Fidelibacterota bacterium | reverse complement strand
CAAATTGCCAAAGTACATATTGATTTGGAGCGAGAATTTGTTTATCCAGCGGGGCTAAAATCCGGGGAATTGCCGGAACCTGATTACCGGTATTCAAGGTAAAACATCCGACCTGGCTGCTAATTTGCGATGCACCTTTTGTGTCGATTGCGAGAACGCGCCAGTAATAGGTTTCGTGATTTTGCAGTTTGTTCGGCAAGTAGCTGGTAGTCTGATTGGAAAGTCTGGTTCTGTTTACATAGTAATTAAAAGTTGGATCGGTCGAGAACTCAATGATGTAGCTGACGCTATCGGCCCCAAATTTGGCGTCGGGATCACTTGAAACCTGCCATGTGAGGATTGGACAGTTGCTTAGGGTGTCACCATTAAGGGGATAAATTAAAGTAAAAGGTCCCGGTGGATCGTTTGTGTGGTTTATGTAAAACTGTTGTGACGGACTTCTCTCTGAAAATTCTACCCCATCGCCAGCCTGTACCCGGTAATAATAAACCGTGTTGTCCTTGAGTTTGGTACTTAAAATAAGCGTGATTTGATTATTATGAATGCTTTGTGCTGATAAAAGGGTGTCTGATAGTATTTTCGTTGCGAGAGAATCCTCAAGAATCTGGATCCGGTAAATTATCTCTGACGCAGACACCTGCCGATCCCGGGATGGCGTAATCGACAGTGTGATTTGTTGGTTTTTAAAAACAGGTATTCTATCAGAACCGATCACCGGTGTCGACGGTGGGGTGTTCATTGTAAAATAAATCGATTTAAAATCTTCGCGACGTGTGTCATTTGTAAAAATTTCTATCGAAAACCCGTATGTATTTCCACCGATTAATGAACCGAGACTGCGGAAGTGGAAATGATTTCCGAGATAGGGAATGGTGTCGCTTGTCCAGACCAGCGAATCCCTGACACCGCTAATTTGCCTAATCTGCATTAGCAGAGACAATTCTGTTGTTGAATCCGAAATTTGCCAGCGGAACAGAGGAGCGTAGCTAATACACTGACGGATATCCTGTTCGTTTTCGATTCTGAGGTCGTGGATTTGTACGGCCGACACAAAGCAAGGAAAAAAGACAGAAATAAGCGGAACAATAAAAATATATTTTAAGCAAGACAGTTTCATTATAGTAAATTTACAAAAACCGGTGTGAAATCCAGCCAATTAAAATGAATGTATTGGAAAGACAATCCGATAGAAATTACTGAAAAAAGTATTTTTATTCACCCATTAAACGGGCGAATAATTTATCTATTTCATCGTATAAATGTTCTAAGGAACCGTTATTTTCAATGACTATTGATGCCAGCCCCCGTTTTTCTTCCTCGGGCATCTGGAAATCCATCCGACGCAAAATTTGTTCCCGGGACAAATTTCCCCGTTTCATGGCCCGGTTAATCCGCAATTTCATTGTTGAATAAATAAGAACAGTATGATCAAAATGCGCATCAATCCCGGATTCAAAAATCAAGGGCGCGTCCATTACAAACAGGCCGTCTTTGTCTGCCAGTTCGTCCCGCATTTTTTCAAATTGTTCAATAACATGAGGGTGAACAATATTATTCAATGCGCTCTGACTATCTTCGCTGCTAAAAGCAATTTTGGCCAGCTTGCTGGTATTTACAGTATTGTCCTGTATAATATCAGCACCAAATACATCGACCAACTGTTCCTGAACCAGATTGTTTTGCAAAACCTGTTTTGCAATAGAATCCGCATCAAAAATAACGGCGCCTTTTTCTTTCAGGCGCTGACAGGCGGTACTTTTACCTGATCCAAGCCCACCTGTAATGCCGATTGTTACCACGGTTTTTAATCCTCCAATTGAGATGTTATAATGTTGTGAACTTCCTCCGGGCTGCCGGAGGAATTAATGGCAAACAATATCCCAGCCGCTCGATAAAAATCGATAAGGGGTTCGGTTTGTTTTTTATATACGGCAATTCGATTTTGAATAGTATCAATTTTGTCATCGTCGCGCTGGTATAATTCTCCGGAACAGGTATCGCAAACACCATCGACCACCGGCGGTTTTGTGATAAGATTATAAACGGTTTTACAGTTCCGGCATGTGCGCCGGGAAGATAATCGTTTCACAATCAATTTTTCGTCTGCCTCAAGGGATAATACTGCGTCGAGAGCATCATGGTGTTCCTCAAACATGGTTTTAAGAGCTTTTGCCTGAACAATGGTTCGCGGGAAACCGTCGAGGATGTATCCGTTGGGTGGTTTTTCTCCAAATAGTTTATCCTGGATTAACCCCAGTATGATATCATCCGGAACCAATTCGCCCTTTGACATAAAATCGTTGGCCTTTCGGCCGAGTTCAGAGCTGCGCTGGATTGCTCCTCGCAATATATCACCCGTAGAGATTTGAGGGATATTGTACTCATTTGAAAGTAATTGTGCCTGGGTGCCCTTGCCAACTCCCGGCGGACCCAATAATATTAGTTTCATAAAAATACCTCGTTGAAATTAGAGTAATATACCTGCAATTGAAGCGGTAAGCCAACTGGCAATCGCTCCACCAAACATGGCCTTTAATGCAATTTTAGAAAGGTCGGATCGTCTTCCTGGCGCAAGGGCACTGATACCGCCAATTTGTATTCCGATAGAGGAGAAATTTGCAAATCCACAGAGCGCATACGTGGAAATCACGACGGCTTTTTCATCCATAACATTGTTGTGGATCAGTTCCGCCAACGAACCGTAGGCAACAAATTCATTGAGTGCCAGTTTAATGCCCAGCAGGTTGCCGACCTCTCCGGCATATTGCCAGGAAACCCCCATCAACCAGGCAAGCGGACTCAAAACTGTTGCAAAGAATGTCTTCAAACTGCCGGGAAAGAATCCTGCGTACTCACCTTTTACCGGAGAGAGAGAACTGGCATTTGTATATTGATAAAACGTGCCACCAAATAGATTCCCGTCAATTAATCGATCCACAAGTGCCAGAATGGTATCAACAAGACCAATCAATGCAATAAAGGCAATCAGCATGGCGCCGACATTGACAGCCAGTTTTAAACCGTCAGAGACACCAGTGCTGGCGGCGTCAAGTAAATTACTGGATTTGATTATATCTTTGGGCAAATCGGCATCACCCCAAGTTTTTGATAATTGAGTTTCAGGATAAATAATTTTTGCCACTACCAGCGCGGCGGGTGCTGACATGACGCTGGCGGCAATCAGATGAGTGGCGCTGACCCCCATGGCTATATACCCGGCCAAAACCCCGCCGGCAATTGTGGCAAATCCACCAACCATAATTGTCAGCAACTCAGACATTGTCATCTCATCTAAAAATGGACGGATCAACAGCGGTGCTTCGGTCTGGCCCACAAAAATATTTGCAGAACATGAAAGTGTTTCACATCCACTGGTTCCCATCGTCCACTGCATGAAACGGGCCATCCATTTAACAATAATCTGCATGACTCCCAGATGATACAGGATTGACATAAAAGCGCCAAAAAAGATGATTACCGGCAAGACTTTAAATCCAAACTGGTAACCAAACCCCGGCCAGAACCCGGAACCGGGGAAGAAATGTTTAGAAACAGCGAGATTCCCAAACATGAATTCGGATCCAAGATCTGCAAGCGCCAAAAAGGTTTTCACTTTTTGACTGAGCAATGAAAAGATAATTTGACCAGTATAGCCGTGACTGAAAATCCAGACATATCCGGAACTGAGTAATCCGGCAAACAGGTACCTTTGATATTGTGAAAATTTAAATGCAGCCTTGATGATAATTACCAGTAATAGAACCCACCAAACGAACGCCAAGATATTTAAATTGTATAAAATAAAAAAAATACCACCTGCCAGCGATGTTGCCAGAAGGACTGTTCCAGCTGTCCAATACTGATTTTCCATAATAACGCCGGTGTTAATTTCATCTTTGAACAGGTACAGGACAATCAAACCAACAAAGAACGCCATTGCCAGGTAGGATAAAAGTGGTTTGCCCAATATAATGGCCGCAAAAAGCAGTTGTAACATCAATCCCCAGATAACGGTCCGCAGATTGATCTTTTTCCGGTTGTTTGACATCAGAAACGCGATTCCGAGCAATGTAACAATTCCGAGTATTCCGATAAAACGCATTCTATTTTCCTTTGATTAATTCACAATTGGACAATTTATTCTTCCGGTGCTTCGAAACAGCTACGACAGCGGGCCTCATAAGAATCTGTTGCCCCTAAAAGGACCCGTTCATTGGATTTTGTAATTCTTTGAGTGTAGCTGGCGGGGTTTCCGCATTTCATGCAGATGGCCAGAGTCTTGGTAATATATTCCGCCTCACATAGCAACTGGGGAATTGGTTCAAAGGGTATCCCGCGGTAATCTTTATCAAGCCCCGCGACAATCACCCTTCTGCCCGATTCTGCCAGTTGTCGACAAACCATTACAAGAGAAGCGTCGAAAAATTGGGCTTCGTCGATACCCAAAACATGAGCATCCTTGACATATTTCAGAATATCTTCTGCTTTTTCCACGGCTATCGATGGGATCTTCTGTTGATTGTGGGAAACAATATGATCTTCACTATACCGAACGTCGATCATCGGTTTAAAAATAGCAACCTTCTGTTTGGCAATTTGGGCCCTTCGGAGACGCCGGATCAGTTCTTCAGTTTTTCCGGAAAACATGCTTCCGCAGACAACTTCTATCCAGCCAGATGGTTTTCCGGTGATCGCAACAACTTCTTCAATTCCCATGGGGTAACTTCGCATGGTATGGCTAAACATATATATTCCTAATCTTTCTTAATGTGTGGTTCATTTATTGAATGAGCGTTTCATTTTGTCAGATGTCTTAATAACGACGTTACTTTTGTTTTAAACAGATCGACAGCAACCGTATTATGTCCGCCTTCGGGAATGATGATGTCGGCGTATTGTTTGGTTGGCTCAATAAACTGTTCATGCATCGGGCGGACAGTATCAAGGTACTGATGAATAACAGATTCTACAGAACGGCCTCTGGTTTTAATATCGCGAGACAAACGTCGGATGAATCGAATATCGGGAGCGGTTTGAATATAAATTTTCATATCCATCATATCCCGCAGTTCGGGATCAAAAAGCACCATGATGCCCTCAAGGACGATGATTTTGTGACCGGTCACCCGGTGGACCTCGGTGCTGCGGGTGTGAATGGTGTAATCATAGAAAGGAATTTCGATGGTTTCTCCATTAATTAGAGCACGAATTTGTTTTTTCATCAGATCAAAGTCATAGGCTTCTGGATGATCGAAATTGTGATGATGTCGCGCATCGAGAGGAATATCCTTCAGATCGAAATAATAGGAATCCTGTTCGATGATTAAAACCTGGTCAGGATTAAAATCACGCACAATGTTTTTTGCCATGGATGTTTTGCCGGACCCGGTTCCGCCGGCGATCCCGATTAGAATTGATTGCTTCATTAACTGCTTTCTTCTTGAAGTTT
>JAFGXZ010000137.1 GCA_016936335.1 Fidelibacterota bacterium | reverse complement strand
GCCGGTGAATCCAGAGATCTGACAACTTTCCCGCTCTTTGGATCGATGCAAAACAATTTATCCGCCTTGCGATCGGCCAGCCAAAGATGCTTCCCATCATAAGTAAGACCGGTTGGACAGGTACCGGGAGCATTAAATTCCCTGACAATTTCACCGGTAAATGCAGACAGGCATGTCATTAAAGCAATGAAAACACATCCAAAAATGATTCGTTTTTTCATTTTGTTGTCCCTGTTTTTATTTTGATTTTTATTCGTCAACAGCTGTCAGAAATTAATCATTTCAGCAAAGAATTTAACCCGTGGAGATAGGGTTCGACACCGGGCCCAATAAATCGTGTTGTCACAACATCTTTCAAAACCGATTGAGAAAATGTTTCATTGGAAAAGGGAAACTCTTCAATACATACCTCGGCTGTCGGAATTTGCAGAATCCCAAGTAATTCCCGCAGACTGAACGCAGTTAGAGATAACGGACCTGGATTGAGCAGTATTCCGGAAATTTCATTTCGGTTACGGCGGATGGTTTTAAGAATGTGTTCTTCATCGCAAAACTGAATAATCTTTACTTCGACCCCGGCAATATTGGCTTCTTTCCGAATAGTCTTGTCCAGTTTGTCCAGGGTCAGCCGCGTTCCAGATTTAATGGAAACTTTTCCCAACAGGGGCATATTTGGACCATGGATTACTAATATTTTCATGGTTGAAAAATACAAGGGAATATGTTTATAAACAACAGGCACTTTTGGTAAAACTTATGAATTGTGTTTATATGAAATTCACCATACATTATACCAAGATAAAAATAGGATGTCAGTGTTTGATCAATTTTCAATAATAATTACAGAATTTTTCAAAACGGTTGTTTCTGTTTGGAGTTTCCCTCTGATTCAGAATAAAATTATAAATATCCATCTTGGCCCTCTTGTTCTGGCATTCGTTGTCATTATTCTGGGGCGTCGAATCACAAGAACTGCGGCTGAGATAATCAACCGCTACATCATTGAGCGCTTTATCAAAGACAAAAAAACACGCAATTGGCTGGAGTCTACGATCAGCTATCTTCTATTGATTTTTGTGTTGGTAACTGCGTTTTTAATAATGGGATTTTCAATCAACATTTTTATAAAAATATGGAAACTGAATCTCTTTTCTGTCAAAGAAAACGACATTTCACTTGGAAATATTATCATCGGGCTGATTTTATTGATTCTAGGAATGGGGCTCACCAGATACCTCTCCCGGCAAATTGTGCTGTTGATCCCACGGCGATTTCGTAACGATTTATCGGTAAAAAAATCTCTTGAAACTATTTTTCGCTACCTGCTTGTGGCGTTTGTATTCCTTTTCGCACTTAGCGTGATCGGAATTCCTCTAACCGCTTTCACCGTCATAGGGGGTGCTCTGGCCATCGGCGTTGGCCTTGGCAGTCAGAATTTGGTCAATAATTTTCTCAGCGGCCTGGTTTTAATGATGGAGCGGCCTCTCAAAATCGGCGACATTGTGGAAATTGAAAACCGTCGTGGTACCGTAGAACATATCGGTGGACGCTCGACCCGGATCAAGACTTTCGAAAACTACCGAATGGTCATACCCAACAGTAAATTACTGGAAAATTCGGTCGTCAATTGGTCGCTGGTGGATAATTTTCTCCGACGAGAAGTAATTGTTGGGGTCGCCTATGGATCACCAGTAAAAAAGGTACACGACCTGATTATTCAGGCAGTTACCGATAATAAAAATATCGAAAAAGATCCAAAACCTTTCGTCCTGTTTACAGATTTTGGCGACAGCGCACTCATCTTCCGCGCCCTGTTCTGGGTTCAGCTTACCGACACCGTCAATCCCTTAATTATCGAAAGTGAAATCCGATTTCGCATTGATGAATTGTTTCGGAACGCCGGTATTACAATTGCATTCCCGCAACGCGATATTCATATCGATACCCTTAAACCCATGGAAATTCGGCTGGTAAATCCGGGGAAGACCGAATCGCCAATTGAATAGCTGTATTTTTTAGGAATTATTGTATGAGGCGCTTGTCGTCACTAAAAACCGACCATTCCCAAACGGCGGTATAGGGCTTAAGCCAACCGGCTTGTTGAAGAGCCCAAAATGGACCTTCCGGCAAAATCAGTTTTTTATCGCCAGCCGTCAACAATATTCGCTCCGTGCCGCTACGGTATTTGACCCGCGTCGTTGCCCGACAATCCATCCGCCAGCGACCACCAACTGGACTTGCTTTCGCTTCAATGGTCACAGGATTTAACGCCAGAGCTACCCGGCGATCATTCTGCGTATTTTGCCAGCTGATTGTACGGGCCGGTAATATTACATGGGTTATATCCCGTCGCTTTCGTTTGAGCAGCACGCTCCAATTATTAATAACTCCAACTACTTTGGGCGATTTAAGTGGAAATTCGGAATCCCAGGTCCGGGCGCCCCGGTTGTTGACACATAAGCGCAGAGATTGCTTGCCATACTCAGGAAAACCGAGTAATCGGCCATAAAATGAAATAATTAAATTGGTATTATAAACGCAAAGTTTATTGGAAAAGGTCAATGTGGCCGGCCCCCGGCTGGCAACCCTGGAATCCAGTTCGTTGAAGCGCTTCTGAATTTCCACAATTGGAAGATCTGCAAACATCAGAATCATTGCGACAGCCGCAATCCCAAAAATGATCCGAACGATTGTAAACTGCTGATTATTTAACTTAATCGGTAAAAAAACGGTCAGCATGATTACTGAGAAAATGATTAAAAACAGCCCGCCGATACAGACCGACCAGAATAAAAACAGCAGTAAGAAGAGCGAAATTATTCCCAAAATAAGCATTAGAATCAGCCGACCGAGTTTCCGTATAAACACACGATCAGTTATATTCATTTTCCACCTTAATTTATTTCGCCTTACAATTCAAATATAAGCTTCTCTAAATTATGTAAAAATAGTTTTTTTGATAATGATATCAGACGTTAAAGCGAATTTCCATGACGTCGCCGTCCCGAACAACATACTCTTTGCCCTCAAGCCTCAACAGACCTTTCACGCGACAGGCGGTCAGACTAGCTTGTTCCAACAAATCTTTGTAAGTAACCACATCGGCCCGGATAAATCCCCGTTCCAGATCAGAATGAATGACTCCGGCGGCCTTTTGAGCATTCATACCCCGGCGAATTGTCCATGACCGACATTCATCTTCACCAACCGTAAAAAAGGAAATTAACCCCAGTAAATCATAGGATTTTTTTACCAGCCGATGCAAGGCCGGCTCACTGATTCCAAGTTCTGCCAGAAATATTTCCTGGTCCGCTTCGTCCAATTCAGCAATTTCACTTTCAATTTTCAAGCACAGGGCCAGTACTGAAACTGTTTCGGCCTGATAATCATTATACTTTTCTATCACTTTTTTCGAATCTGCGATTTGAGATTCCGCAATGTTAATTACAATCAGCAGCGGCTTTGATGATAAAAACTGATACCCTTTTAACAGCTTCTGTTCTTCGTCATTAAATGAGACGGCTCGCAATGCTTTCCCATCTTCAAGAGCCCTTTGGCATTTCAGGATCATTTGCAGCTCCCGCTCATCGGTGGCATTGCGGATTTTTTTCAGCTGTTTTTCCAGCCGCTCAATCCGTTTTTCCACAATCAACATATCGGACAATAAAAATTCCGAAAGGGCAAATTCAATATCCGCCCGCGGGTCGATTTTTCCCAACGGATGCGGATACAGTTCAGATTCAAAATCCCGAATCACAAGAATGATCTCGTCCACAGTTTTTAAATTGGCAAAAAACTGCGGGGACATGCCGTTTTCATTCTGTGGATCCAGACCGGGTACTCTAATATATTCAATCGTCGCGTGAACCTTGCTCCGCGGTTTAAACAATGCTGTCAGGCGATCCAGTCGTTTATCATAAACATTTATTATACCCCTTTCGGCAAGGTGCTTGGTTTTAAATTCAGCACTGTCAGGTTTATTGCTGAGTAATGTCTGAAAAAGCGTGGACTTGCCGGAAAAGGGTAATCCTACAATACCGGTTTGCATAGTATCTCCATTCTATCGTATTACAAAAAGGTGGCGAAATTTAACTCAGAAATATGTCTCCCCCAATAATAAAACCTGTCGTCTTTATAAAAAGGATTTGTAAATTTATCCTGTGAAGAAATTATTTCGCGAATATTTATCTATGTTAAAACCCCTTCCAATCGAAGGAATACCCGACCTAATCTTGTTTCGACCCATTGCATTCGTTCTGGTAAAAGTGTTTTCTCGTTTTCCAGTCACTCCAAACCAGGTATCGGTTACCGCTATGGTGACCGGCATTGGCAGTGGCGTCTGTTTTTCCAGGGGCACACGGGAAGGTTTTTTCTGGGCCGGGCTGCTGTACGCCGCCACCGCCGTTATCGATTGCAGTGACGGAATGCTCGCCCGCTATAAAAAAAACGGGTCCCCGGTCGGCCGGATTGTAGATGGTACAATTGACTATATTAACGGCCTGGCGATATTTACCGGCCTTGGTATCGGAATGTCAAAAATGGCCTTAATGCCGCAACTTTATTTATGGATAGTTATCGTTGTTGCAGTTATTTCGATGGCAATTCACAGTATTTTGGTCGATTATTACCGTGGCCAATTTTGCACCCATGCGCTAAATATTCGTCATTCAATTAAGGATGAGATATCCCTTTTCAGCGCTGAATTGCAGCGTCTTCAGGGAAAGAACAGTCAGTTTCTTACCAAAATTTTAATCCACCTTTATCTGCTTTATTGTCGAATACAACTTAAATATGCACACAAACAGGTTCAGTATAATTCCCATAACTATTATAAGGCCAATATACTATTACTGCGATTGTGGCTGATGATAGAATTATCCATGCATATCTGTATACTGTGCCTATCCGGGATTCTTTATCAACCTGAACTGTTTTTAGGCTATACTATTGTTTTTGCAAATATCTGGATTATATTGATCGTCCCGCTTCAGATAAGGGCCAACAAAAAATCACTGTGAATGAATCAACTACTTTAAGTGACATAAAATGCACGTGCTGGTAACCGGGGCTACCGGGTTCATCGGCAAACACATTGTACCTCGGCTTCTCCGGGAACATCACAGTGTCCGTTGTCTGACCCGGCCAAATAGTCATCGTCCGGCAGCTTTTGAAAACGATGTAGAGTGGATAATCGGAGATTTGTCCGATCTCGGTTCTCTTGATAGGGCTTGCAGTAGCATCGATCTGGTCATTCACCTGGCCGGAATTACAAAATCAATATATCCGGATAATTTCTTTCAAATAAACACAACCGGAACAGAAAATCTCATTAATGCGGCTCGGGAAGGAACCAGAATAATTTACATCAGTTCCCAGGCGGCCGTCGGACCCAGTAAAAACCTAACACCTCTTTACGAACAAGCGCCCGCAAATCCTGTTTCTGACTATGGTCGCAGTAAACAAATGGCTGAACAACTTTTTTTGCATACCGACCGGCCAATAAACTTCACCATCATCCGACCCGCAATTGTCTATGGTCCGGAAGATCGGGAGTCGCTTTCACTGTTCCGCATCGCGAAGAACCATATAAATCCCCGAATCGGCATTCGGAAATCGCTTATCAACATTATTCATATCAACGATCTGGTAGAATTTATCATGACATGCATCGATAATAATCTATCAAATGGTGAGATTTTCAACCTTAATGACGGTAACAATGCGGGATATACCCAAAGTGGACTGATAACAACGGCTGCCAAGTATTTGGATTCATGGACAATTCCTCTATATGTCCCCCAAATAGCATTAAAATTCGGTATTAGTCTGAATTCGTTCATTTCCCGCATTCGTAGAAAAACATCGATGCTGAATCCTGATAAATACAATGAACTGACGGCCCGGGGCTGGGTGTTGTCATCCCAAAAAGCCCGGGATATTTTGGGTTACCGACCGCAATACGATATCGATTCCGGCTTCCAAATGACCATTAACTGGTATCGGGAAAACCAATGGCTGTAGAGTTATATCAACAACAGGTTTCCCGATTTAAAAGGGGTGTATTTCCGGTAGACTACCTGGTATTGATTTTCAGCGCTCTCGCAGCTATAATTTCCCTAATATTTTACAATATACTCGGACAGCCATTGCTTTTCATATTCTTTGACATCGGACTATTTTCGCTCCTTTATTTTCTGATTGTATATGAAAAACGTGATTTCAACACCACCGGCTATTGGCTGCACTGCTGGTTACCCATAATTTCAGTGGCTGTTTTTTATACGCAGGCAACCAGTTACGATAATTTGATTTTCAAAGAAACCTTTGATCCACCACTTTTATATTGGGATAGAAATCTTTTCGGCAATCTTAGCCAGATGGATAGTTTTCCGGGGAATCATCTGCTATTCGATGAATTGATGCACATTTTTTATTTCTCCTACTACATGATTCTTTTCATTCCCGGCATGATTATGCTTTCACTGCGCTCACCCAAAGCACACGAACTGTGCTTCTCGCTAACCCTGATGCTGGTTGTTCACTTTATATTTTTTATCCTTTTTCCCAGCGACGGCCCCATTGCAAACCATTCTATGATTTTTAAAAAAGGCTTTATCTCTATTCCCATGATGAATTTTATATATAAAATTGGGGGTAAACAGGGCGGGGGAGCATTTCCCAGCACCCATGTTGCTGTCACCGTGCTGATTTTTCTATACAGCTATTCGGAGTTAAAAAAATACCGTCCACTCATGATTTTCATTGCGACGGGCATAACGATTGCCACTGTGTACTGCAGCTATCATTATACTATCGACGCCTTGGCAGGATTAATAAACGGATTATTGTTTTATTTTATCGGAAAATGGATTTACGTCAATTGGGATCATCCGGCGGAGTTGCCGGATGAATCGTTATTTCACCAATAATCCGATTATTGGCCTTTGAAACAACCAGCTCTAAATTGCCCAATGTTATTTTTTCGCCTACTTTGGGAATTCGTTTGACCTGGTTTAGAAAAAAACCCCCCAGGGTTTCGTAATCACCTTCCGGAATCGCCAGATTAAACCGATCATTTAAATCATCCACCGGCATTCGGCCGCTCACGATTATCGAACCATCCTTCTGCTGCTTGAACAGATTTTCGACCTCATCGTACTCGTCTTCAATATCTCCGACAACTTCTTCCAGGATGTCCTCTACTGTTACAATTCCTTCCGCTCCGCCAAATTCATCGACAACAATTGCCATGTTTCTACCATTATTCTGCAGGCCTTCAAGCAGTTTGGCGATACCCATTGTCGATGGGACATAATAAGCTGGCCGAATCATGGATTTAATCTTTTTTGACGGGGATTCACTCAGAATATCAAAACTGTTCAAAATCCCTACAATTCTATCAACTCGGTCTTTATATATGGGAATACGGCGGTGTTTCGTCTGTACAAAACGCACGGAAGCTTCCGAAACGGTTGCTCTCTCATTTAAAACAGCCACGTCAATCAGCGGTATCATGATTTCTTTGACATTGGTTTCGGTAAAATGCAGCAGCCGGTTTATCATTTTACGCTCACTTGGTTTTACATCACCTTTGTCATGTTTCATTTTCATCAGCAGCTTCAGTTCTTCCTTGCTGACAAACCCGCCGTCTGCGGTTGAACTATCCCCGCCAAGTACCGATGCAAACAAAGCAGCAATCTTGGAAAACAACCAGACAAGAGGAAAAAGCAATAACATAAATAAACGTAAAATATAGATGATTCGCGGGGCAATTTGATTACTCATCTGCTGGAAAATACTTTTAGGTACAATTTCAGCAAAGAAAAGATTAATGAGGGTAATCACCACAATTGATATCGGCACTCCGATCGGCCCGAGCCACCAATAAAACCGGGAGGCCGCCAGAGTCGTACTGGTCACAACACAGAGATTGGTTCCCAGCAGCGTTGTGCCCAAAATTCGCTCCGGGGTTTTAAGCAAATCAAGTACTCGTTGTGATGATTTGTGACCTGTTTTGGCAGCATGTTTCATCCGCATCCGGTCCACCGACACCAATGCAATTTCAGAACCCGAGAAAAACGCTTCTCCCAGGACACATAAAAAAATGATGACGCTGGTTACAGATCCAGACATTATATTTTCTTCACCAATAATGAATCAATTCGATTGCTTACGATCTTTTGAACGGTAAATACAATTGATCCGTATTTTATGCTGGATTTTACCCTGGGCATCTCGCCAAACAATGCAAATACAAAACCACCGATCGTGTCCACATCATCTGACAGTATTTCTACGTCAAGAAGCTCATTGAACTCGTCAATCGACATATTTGCATTAACCCG
>JAFGXZ010000136.1 GCA_016936335.1 Fidelibacterota bacterium | reverse complement strand
TTGTAATGGGGACCCAAACATCGGAATAGGGTAAAATCCGTAATAACGACACGTTGTCAACAACACCAATGACCCGGAAATCCTTTTTCCCCAGTTTAATGTATTCACCAAGGGCCGTTCGGTCGTCGAAATACTTTTTCCGGACGTCGGCAGTAATAACAGCCACCGGGTTTACCAGATTAACATCTGTTGTCGAATAACCCTTTCCTTCAATGAATTTGAAATCGTAGATATTCCAGAATTCACCATCTGTGTATTTCAAGGCAAAATTGAACTTCTTTTGGTCTTTATAGGTAATGATGTTTTTATGAAAATTGCCGATTGTGACGCGTTCAGGGATTTCCAGGCTGCGCACATATTTATCAAGGAAGTAGTAACTGACTAACGGACCTACAAAATTGCCGCCCTTTGGAGTTGAGAGACGAAAGTAGGTAACGGAAAGAATTCGATTCTGCCTGGTTTCCGGGGTTTCCCGACCAACAGTGTGATCAATAAAGGATGTAATGATCACCAGGATCAACAGGGTGAAGCTGATGCCAAAAAGACTGATAAAGGTGAACAATTTGTGGCGCAGCAGGACCTTCCAGGCAATTTTGAGATAGTTTTTAAACATTTCAATTCTCCTGTCTAGTTGACCTGGCTACCGTCGAATAGACGGATAATATGGCTGGTTTGTTCTGCGATCCGTTCATCATGGGTAACCATGACGATTGTGGTTTGGTCGTCCTTGTTTAGATTCATTAGAATATCGATAATCTCCTGGCCCATATTGCTGTCCAGGTTACCGGTCGGTTCGTCCGCCAGAATGATTTCCGGTTTACCGACTATGGCACGGGCAATGGCAACTCGCTGCCGCTGACCGCCGGATAATTGTGATGGAAAATGTTTTGTTCGGGCGCTGAGGCCAACTTTTTCAAGGGCCGCAAGTGCGCGACTATGACGTTCGGTGCCGGACATCCGGCGATAAAGCAAAGGGATTTCAACATTGTCTACGACATTCAAATCATTAATCAGATGAAAACTCTGAAAAACGAAACCAATTTTACGGTTGCGCAGAGCAGCCAGTTGTTTATCCTTAAATTCCGATGCCGCCTGATCCTGGATTGCCACGGTTCCCTGAGAGGGATTATCCAGCAATCCCATAATATTCAATAAGGTACTTTTGCCACAGCCGGACGGCCCCATAATAGACAGAAAATCACCCTTGGCCACATGTAAATTGATGTCTTTCAGGGCCAGTGTTTCGATCTTATCGGTACGATACACTTTGTTGACGTTGTTTAACCTGATCATAATTGCTCCTTTACAATTAAATGAAAGTTTTATTCTTTTATTAATAATGATTCCCGATGGATATTCCGCTCCATATCCGAAATGATGACGCTTTCGCCTGGCTGAAGTCCCTCTTTTACCTCAACCCAATCAAAATTGCTTGCGCCGATGAGAACTCTTCGCCGGGTTGCGGTTTTGCCATGGATGACGAAAATTTCCTGTTCACCGGAACCGTTGATAAACGGACCGTTTTTAACCCGGACAACCGCCTTTTCATAGGAAGTGATAACGAAGACATCAACCCGTAGATTTGAACGCAGTTCCCGATTGGTTTTATCGTCCAGTTGGACTGTGAATGATATAACGCCGTTCTGAATCGTGGGTTGAATGCCGGCAATCAATCCATTCAGGTTCATATCGCCGATACGAACCCTTACCGGATTGCCGATCATCATTTTTGATGCGTGGATATCCGATATTTTGCCCTCAACTTTAAAACTGCTCAAGTCGGCGACACGGGCGACAATATCTCCGGGATGGACGGTGGCGCCAATATCATCATTTACCCATGTAATTACGCCGACATTATCGGATTTAATGTTGGCCAGTTCCAATTGCCGGTCAAGATTCCGGATTGTTTTTTCCTGAATTTGGATTTCCAGTTCCAATTCCTTTAGATCAGCATCCAGAGATTTTTTTTCATTGTCGATGCGTTTTTCCAGTTGCTCCAATTCCCGTCGGGCAATTTCCAGGTTCAGAATCGCCTGGTTCAATTCTTCCAGAATGCCAACCCCGATTTTATTCAGGTGTTTCTGGACATCCAGTTTTGATTCCAGGAACTGAATCTGCAGTTTGTTGATATCGTATTGGGCATTCAGATCAATCAGACTGCGTTGGATTTTCAAATTCAATTGTTCTTTGCGATTTATTTTCAGAGCCAGCTCATCCATTAGTTGCTCCATGGCGTTCTGGGTAAACTCTTTGTTAAGTTTTAATATAGAGCTGTCTTTTGGGATTGTCTCTCCGGATCGGAAAAATACCTGTTCAATTTTGGACTCGATGGGGCTACTGATGATCTGCTCGAATTCCGGGACAATAACTCCAGATGCCGTGATAGCGCCCTCAATGTCGCCGATTTCGGCGGTGGCTGTCAGGATTTGGGATCGTTTCACCGATGATTGGAGCAGGTCTCGGAAAAAGAGAATTGCCAAAATAAATCCTAAACCAACTGCGACAAATTTCAGAGTTTTTACTAACGTCTCTTTTCTGATTTGGGAACTGGATAATTCACGATCCAAAATTGACTCCTTTGATATTTAGTAATAGCCTAAACGCCGTTCGGTGGATTTGGTTTTTGAGGTTCCCTTATAATAAATTGTCGATCCATTTAATTTCTCCTGATGAATCAACGTCAACACCTGTGCCAAGTATATAAATACCTGTTATACAGGCAGATACGTAAATAAATATAAATCTAAAAGTGTTCGAATACGGACAGTTATTCTAAAAACGGACAAATGTGATATTTGAAACATAAATATTGAAATTTCTCTGTTATATTTATAGATGTTTTAAGTGATAGTCGAAGAAAGATTGCATTTTAGTTTGTGGGGGTTTTATATTAAGAAGGATAAAGCGTAATAAAATGCATTGGGAAGATATATGTTATCAAGGCAGTTATTAATTAGCGTTGGACTAATCACTATTAGTTGTTTTTCCCGTGTTATAGCTGAGGAAGATTCAATCAGTGAATTAATAACCCTGGATTCATTGCTGAACATCCAGATCAGCGCCGCATTGAAGTATGAACAGCGGGTTAGTGAAATCCCGGCTTCTATCAGTATAATTACAGCGGATGATATTCAGCGGTATGGATATAAGACATTAAGTGAAGTAATGATGAGTGTTCGCGGGGTTTATACACGTAACGACCGGAATTACGAAAAC
>JAFGXZ010000135.1 GCA_016936335.1 Fidelibacterota bacterium | reverse complement strand
GCCCGACAGACATAAAAATTGACCGATAAAATCGAGAAATCCGGGCAATCCGATTCCAGCGAGCAGAATCATTAGCATCATAAACATGACCACCCAGTGGTTTGTGTTGGAAATCAATGATTTTTCCATAGCTGTATGTCTTATTTTTGGTAATAACATCATAATCAAGATAAGCAAACCGGCAGATATAGCTTGGATTACAGCGCCATTCAGTCCGGCTAACGCAGCATCTTGATTTTGTTGTCTAATAGATAACAAGGCCGATAAACCCAGATAAATAAAACCATTCAGAAAACCGGTAAAATATATAACGATTTTCCGGTATTGTGGGAAACTGAATACACAAAAAGCAAAGTACAGAATGCTAATCAGGCCCAAAATACCGAAAATCAGGGCAAACTGCATGGAACTGTGAGGGAATAAGGGTATTAAAATGTGAAGTATTCCAAAGATGCTGATTTTAGAGAAAAGCGCTAAAAGTAAAATCGAAACTGAAGCAATTGAATTCCCCGCTGCTGGTACAAGCCAGGTATGGAAGGGAACAACCGGAGTTATTAGCAGAAACCCGATCAGAAAAATAAAAAAACCTCTTGTTTGAATATCTGTTAAGACTCCTGGATTTCGGGCGAGTGTATTGAGATTGAAGCCGTAAAGAGAACTATGGTTATTAATTACTAATATGCCAATTGTAACCAGACAGAATGAAATCAGAGCGTACATACCGAAATACCCGTTATTGATATTTTCTGATTTTGATGTAAAAAGCGTAATCAGCAGGAACATTGAAAACAGTGCAATTCCATAGAACATCAAAAACAGGAAAAGGTCATAAGCGATGAATAAACCAGTGATCCCTGTGTTCAATAACATCATCAGAACAAAAAATGATTTCTGACGATTTTCTAATTGCCAGCTAATAAAAACGATTGCAAAGAAAATTACAGTTGAAAGGGCCAGAAAGAGCAGGTTAATACCGTTTAAACCAATGATAAAATCGATGTTTAAAAGGTTTATCCAACTAAAATGCTCAACAAACTGCAGATATCCAGCGGATTTGTCAAAATTCGATAATAACTGAATGACAAGCCACAGCTGTAGACCGGTAACAATAGCGGCAATTGTTTTCAAAACAAAGGAATTTTCCTCTTTGATCAGAATCAGGATAAACGTACCAAGAACAGGCAGACCAAGAATGGTTAAAAGCAGGTGATTACCCATTTATTTTACCTTTCATTCAATTGTTAAATGATGCTTAATACAAAGATGACAACTATAATGATAACCAGCAGAAATGGAATTAGCAGATCATGTTTTTCCCAGGATACTAACAAGGCATTTGATATGTGATTTATGATAGTTGTCGCTGATTTCCGACCGGAAAATTTGCGGTTCAATGATACGAAACCGACAGTAACCGAATTGATAAATACGGAAAGTGATATTGATGATTTTTGAATCGTGGTGTCTTCGATCGAAATAAATGCGGCTGGCAACCAGGAAAACCATCGGGAAATGGAATATCTAAAATTTGTTGATAGCGTTTTCGATATAGTATATAGTTGCATTATCGGTTTAAGAACTGAACGAATTGAAGAGGATTTTATAACCTGAAAATAATAGCTTAATAATGCCAGGAAAAAACCGATCAGAGGAATTCCGATTGTTATACCAAATGCAGTATATAATTGAGTCTCGGGAATATTGGAAAACATTTCGGAATTTCCGATAATTTGATAAATCCAACTATCAATCGTCAAAGGGTTAAGATGTGGCAAAGAAAAGACTGGATAAAGGTTTAGAAGAACTAGTATTCCCAACAAAACGTCGCTTTGAAACTGGGGGCTTGAATCGGAAGGAATTTGGTTTTTCCAACGGTACAGAGAGTTAAAAAAGTATCGAAAAGATGCAAAGGATATCAGAAACAGACAAAAACAAACAAAAACGAGAACGGTCCAGAACAACGGATTATCTGAAGCGGAAATCAAATATTGTTGGATTAGTACATTCCGTGGAATGAAACCGGAACCAGGCAGTAAACCGTTAATACCAAAGACTGCGAATAAAAAAATCCAGACACGACCGGATTTATAGGGTGAATTCTTGGAAACCGTGACTAATTGCACTTGTTGAGAAGCTTTCTGACTGAGGATCAGTAGTAAATTGATGAATGTAAAACTGACGATAAACAATAGAGTGTTTATACTTAACTGGCTGCCGATAATGATTAAAAATACTCCGATCTGAGCAAACAGTAATGATTTATACGACGATAAGGCACTATTTTTAAATATGGATGAAAATGCAGAATACAATGCGATGATAATCCCAATAATCATGATAAATAACAAGCATGAATTACATAAAATGTTCATGAATCTTTGTAACAAAATCATCATAATTGAAACCGCACTAATACTGAAAACTCTTTGGTTAACTGAAGAATTTAGGTTGATAGTATGCTCTGAATAAGGGATGTAAACCAGCTTTACAATAATTGACAATATGATCAGAAATCCAACAATATTGAATGAAGAATTTTGAACGGGGCCAGTGACAATAGCAGTAATCCCGGAAATTGATGAAGTATTAAACAGTACGCAGGCATATAGTATCGCTATCAGATAAATTGAATCTGCAATTAAAAACCCGATTAATCCAGCTATGGAAGTTTTTCCGCCGTTAATAAACAGGTTTCTGTAGAGCACAATTCCGCTGATTAAAACCATTCCGCCATAGAGAACCAAGAGGCTGTTGACCAACAATATTATTAGTCCGGCAATTATCAAAGTAAAAATGCAGTTGATTTGGCACCAGATGTTGTTATCCTGAAATGCAGGGAGATTCTGACTGTCTTGCCGATGAAACAGGTTGATTATTTGAATTAGAAACAGTGTCGCTAACATTGCTCCGAAAATTACGATTGGATTGTTGATGACAAATATGACATTCAGACTTGTTGAACCTGACCGCAACCAATTGAACGTGACATTTTTACTATAGTCTGGATTTCCTGATACAATCAGTGATATAAGAATACTGTAATTGAGGAGCGTAAAAAGGAACAAAAACCGCGTGAAAAAGCGGCGATATTTAATGCTGAAATTCGGCACTAAATTGTTTATGATCAGTATCGAAAATAAAATACAAAACATTAAGGCAAGTATAAATGTCATGGTTTCTCCGATATATCGTTAACTGTTTTATTACCGGACTTATTATGAAGGATCAGTGAT
>JAFGXZ010000134.1 GCA_016936335.1 Fidelibacterota bacterium | reverse complement strand
TGCCCGGGATGTCTGGAATCAGTACTTTTATCCCATCCTGGGACATAAGGATGCTCCGATTCTGGCAATCTATTCCCACATGATTGACGGCGGTATGTATCTGCCCGATTATCCCATCGGTCATATTATCCAGTTTCAGATTGAGGAATATATTAAGGATAAAAACCTGGCTACCGAGATGGAGCGGATGTGCATTCAGGGATCCATCACGCCGACGCTCTGGATTCGGCAGGCCGTGGGTGAAGACCTGTCGGTGCAGCCGATTCTGAAAGCCACCGCAAAAGCCCTGAAACAACTCTCCTGAGGAAAATAATTCGATTACAGATTAAACGGGCAGCAGGATTAAACCTGCTGCCCGTTTGATGATTTTGCAGTGGTGAGGTTCAGTCCTGGTTTCCGGATTATTAATGTAAAAACCATGGATATTTAATAAGTAATCCGAGTCCTGTTCGTGCTATCTTTTTATTTGCATTAATGGAATTAGATAATGATATTTTAACAAGTAGTGAAACAATGATGCAATTATTACTTGTCGGAAATCTATTATTAATTGTGAGATAGTTATGAAAAAACTTCTGTTCATTACGGTGATATTGTCAGGCTGGATAACGATGGCCAGTGAAGCCGACTCTCTTCATCATCTTTTTGGCGCTTCCTTTTCCGGCTATTCCGGTTCCGGCTTAACATATCGATTGCGGAATTGTGATCACTATAGCATAAAAATCGCCGGATATTATTTATCGGGCATGGATACGCGGGAAAGTAATGTCACGGATTCCAGGGATAAGACGGTTCAATATAATTTTGGGATGGAATATCAAAAAAATCTGATCCGTCGGGATTATATGCTCTTTTACCTGTCGGTTGGAACTGATTATTATTATGCCAGTGAGGAAGAACCGATCGATGACCAGAAGATTACGGATATTTTTAATCTTGGTTTGGGACTGGGCATCGATATGAATGTATATTATAATTCCGGGTTCCCGGGGGTTTTGCTGTTTATGAGTCTCGGCGAAAAATATTTTATTGAGACCGAAAAACGATATTCGAACAACATTAAAATCAGAACCGATCAGCTACGGGGATTTACGTTGACTGGCTCTGTTGGTATTGGCGTGGAATTCTAATCCGACTGGACTTATAAATTCAAATCGACTGACACTACCCAGCGAGCGGCAAATTGGGATTTGTCGTCCACCGGGTGGGACACCCAAAGGGGCAAATGCAGTCCGACTGTAACGGTTTCCAGGGCGTTGAACTCGGTTCCGATACCGGCGTCAAATTTCAGTTGTTCCGGATGAATATCATATACAGACTGTGAAATCAAACCACTGTCGAAGAAAAGAATAAGATCAAAAACGGTCGGCTCGATGGCGGCATAACTCCAGCGGAATTCGGTATTGCCGGTTATGATATTCCGACCTTTGGGCGATGCGGCTCCGTAGCCGCGCATATCGCCGGCGCCTTTGACCAGGCGAAAGGATTCGAAACTCATATTGTCCAGGGTGTTTTTTCCAAAGAAATAAAAATAGTGTTGCAGCGGTATCTGTCCACCTGAGATGCCCAGGAACAATCGTTGATAAAGCCAGAGATTCCGCCCCGGCCGATATTTTACCTGTGTATCAAAAATCAACTTCTGAAAACGGTAGTCCGTATCCAGTTCGGGGATACCGGCACTGAAATTCAGACGGGTAATGTGACGGAAATCGCCCCAGTTGTGAAAATTCACAAATTCCACGTAGGGATTCAATAATTTACCTTTTTGCCAGCTGTTTGCGTTCAGAAATTCAATCGTGCGAACGTTTTGATACTGCACACCAAAATTTAACTTTTTATAACCCTGAATTTTATGAAGCAGGGGATAATTAATCTTTCCGATATAGATTTCCGAACTCATGGTTGTCTCATTCAGTCCAAAATAATCCCGGGAGCGAAAGCGGACACGGGGCTCGAAAAACAGGGCCAGGATTGATGTACTGTAACTGACATCATACCCGATGGTTTTACTGCGGATTCCGTAATTCAGTCCCAGAGTCCACTCATCCAGACTTTGAGATGGAAAAATCGGACGCATATTGATCCAATAACGTCCGCGTAACTTTAATCCGATACGGGTGAGATCCCGTTCATTGAAATCGAACGTCGGGTAATAAAAAATCTGATAGGCATCGATCGTCGGGGTGGCAATTAAAAAATTGAATAGAATTTTCGATGGGTAGTGATTGTTCAGGCGGTTGAACTCCCAGATATTGCGATGTGGGTCCAGAGTGATTTTCCGGAGTGGTGATTTGGAATAGAGCAGGATCGTATCCCGTCCACTACTGCAGATATTGCTAAAGCTGCGCAGAGTATCAAATTTCTCATCCACCGCTTCAATTTCGATGGGTAATGCCTTCAGCGCTTCACCCTGGGTAATAATCCTGGTTGTGTATCGGTCGCCGATAGAATTATAGGAACGTTTGACCTGCTTGATTTTAATGTCGGGGATATTTTCTGCATCGATCCATAATTTTTGGAAAAGCGACAGGTCTTTTCCACTTTTTTCTTCCATAATCCCGATAAAGTCCTGAGACTGGGTCAGATGGTAACGGTATTTCTCTAGAAATTCCAGGAGAGCGCTTTGAAAGAGTGAATCGCCGACATAATAGTGGATCATCTCCAGCACTTTCTGACTTTTATAATACTGGATATGTTCCATCAGGAGTGGAGTGTTGCTTCTGGTCAGAGGCGTCTGGAATGAACGGCCGATTTTTTCCTGATCGGCCGCCATCGTTGCCAGGCGTAACACGGTATCGGTCGGTTTTAATTCTGTGGGTATCTGCATTTGGTAGATTTTCAATAAATCTTTGTACCGGCTGCTCATATAGGTATTGGCAATATAGGCGGCCAGACCAATATTGATCCAGTCCGACGCCTCGGGATCTTCAAAGACATAATAGTGAAAATACTGGTCGGCAATCGACTGGGCATAGCGATGGATTGAATTGTAATCCAGGTTTGAGATACCTGTTATTTCCTTGGCTCCCAGAATAATCAGGTTGGATGTGGTGACACCACCAGGAATATTGGAACTGGTCACTGCCAGGTGGGAGTGAGGATACGGAATTATCCGGGCGGAGTAATCATCAAGAATACTTTTGGTTACCCTTTCAAGCAGGATGTTTTTAGATAAGCGAAAGCGCCGTTCCACAGCTTCCGGCACCATCAATTGAACGGATATATTTTCATGCCGAAAGGGAATGATAGTCTGATTGGATGAAAAAACGATGACCAGGTCTCTAATACTTGCATTTTGAAATTGGTGAATTACCTCTTTTTCTTCGGATGTGAAGACGGTATCAATATCCAGGGAGCTGATCACGGAATAATTGTCGGGCAAATGAATGCTCATACTGTGAATCGCTGATGATATACAGGATTGTTCCAGACGTTCATAGGTCTCCGGGGCCCACCCGCGGGGCGATATCCGCTCGATTTTCGGGTAGAAATTGATCAAACGGTAATTAGTGCCACTGTAACTGGGACAGGATGGGTGTTTACCTTCCGGAATGGTGATGGAGTAGTCAATTTCAAGTGTAATACTGTCTCCTGCCGGGATAATATGAGGAAGAATAACCGCCATACTCATTGTTTTTTGGATATTGAAGAGGCATGCTTTTCCTTCGGCCGTAATGGTCTGAATATTCAAACGGAGCGGTTCAGTCAACAGATTTTCGCTATCCTGATAAAATTGACTGCGGGGGGAGGCGAAGGCATTCGGGCTGATATGAAAATAGAGTGTATCAAGATTGAAGCCGGAATTATTGGCGATATTAACGGATTGATGAATATTGACGGAATGACTTGGTTCGGAAAAGTGGATATTGAAATCATAGGAACTGCTTATTTCCCGGGCATTCAGTGCCGGTATTGTACTCTGAGCCAGGAATTGAATCACGATCGCCAACTGAAAGAAATATCGGAAAAAACAAGATCCCGGCAGAATTATCGCTGATTTTTGAGTATGCGGTTTAATGTCAGCCATTCTATAAAAATATACGTGAAATATTGTGATTTACAAGGGGCATATTATGGTTAAACGCTTTGTTGACAGTTCGAAGGATTTATCTTAAATTAACCCGCTTTTTCACGCCTCGGTAGCTCAATGGTAGAGCAGCGGCCTCTTAAGCCGATGGTTGAAGGTTCGAGCCCTTCCCGGGGTACTTCCAAAATAAACCAGAAATTATACGGAATCATGATTCTTGTCAGGAAGTGGTTTTCAGTGTAAGCCTCTTAAGCCGATGGTTGACGGTTCCCTCAACGGAGGTCCCTGTGGGAGAGTCCTTCCCGGGGTACTTCCAAAATAAACCATAAATTATACGGAATTGGGTTTCTCATCAGGAAGTGGTTTTCAGTGTAAGCCTCTTAAGCCGATGGTTGACGGTTCCCTCAACGGAGGTCCCTG